>JBEGKS010000001.1:0-21117 GCA_041183945.1 Bacteroidota bacterium
GCTTTCTTAGAACCGAACCTTTTAGACTCAATCATTGTTATCTATTTTAATTATTAACTATTGCAAATTTAGATAGTTTCTATAAATTACACCATTCAAATTATAATTAAGCCTAAATAACTCTACATGCGTATTCTCTTTTTATTTGTTTGTATTTTATTGCAACAATTCGCTACTGCTCAGTCAAGTGCTGAACCCCTTATTCGTACTGATAAAATTACCATCGCAAGAGATACTTACGGCGTGCCGCATATATTTGCTCCTACCGACCCAGAAGTGGCCTATGGCTTGGCCTGGGCGCATGCAGAAGACGATTTCACTACTATTCAAACACTTATTTTAACAGGCAAAGGAAAGCTAGCTACTTATTTAGGTGCTAAGGGTGCGCCTGTTGATTATGTATTTGGTTTATTAAATACAAAGTCTATTGTGCTGGAGCAAATAAATAGTTTAGACCCTAAATTTATTTTACTAGTAAAAGGCTATTTGGCAGGCTTGGAAGCATTTGCAAAAGCACATCCCGATAAAGTTTTAAATAAAAATGTATTTCCTATAAGCATTGAAGACTATTTAGCCTATACTTTTTTTTCAGTAGCAGTTTTTTGTGGTGTGGACAGATCCTTACCTAAAATTTTAAACGGCTCTATTGCACATTTAGCAGGTATGACAGGAGAAGGTTCTAATACCATTGCAGTGCATTCAAGTAAATCAACCACGGGTGAAAATATGTTGGTGATTAACGCGCATCAACCTATTGAAGGAGCTACTGCTTTTTATGAAGCACAAGTGCAAAGTGAAGAAGGTTGGAATATGTTAGGCGGTTTGTTTCCAGGGGCTCCCTTAATTTTTCATGGCACTACTCCTAATTTAGCTTGGGCACATACAGTCAACTTTCAAGATAAAATAGATATCTATCAATTAGAAACCAATAAAGCACATAAAGGACAATACAAAGTAGATGGTGAGTGGCTTGCACTTGAAAAAAGAAAAATTAAATTAAGTATCAAAGGCATTCCTTTTCCATTATATAAAACAGCTTATACTTCTATTTACGGACCTACTGCTGTAACACCTGAAGGAAAATATTTTTCAATGCGTTTACCTGCCTTAATGGATGCGGGTGCTTTGCAACAATGGTATGCCATGAATAGGGCTACTAATTTTACTGAATTTAAAGCAGCTGTGGCGCAAAACCATTTAGCTATGTTTAATATCATGTACGCCGACAAGTACGATACCATATTTTATATCTCTAGTGGTAAAATGCCTTATCGTAATGCCGATACTAGTTATCATTGGAATTCAACAGTACCGGGCAATACAAGGGCTACGCTTTGGACAAAGTTTAAACCTTTAAATGAGTTTCCTCAATATACCAATCCTAAAAGTGGGTATTTAATAAACATGAACCACTCTCCATTTTTAGCCACTGCAGAAAATGAAAATTTAGATCCTAAAAACTTTGATCCTAAAGATGGTTATGAATTATACCACGACAACAGAAGTCGTCGTGCCAAGGATTTAATAGACCCATTAGATAAAATTTCTTACGCCGATTTAAAACGTATCAAATTTGATCGTCAATTACCCTCTACTATTTTATTTCCCTATGGCTTTACGGCAGATACTATGTTTTTAGTAGATGAAAATAAATATCCAATCCTGTCTCCACTTATTAAAGCATTAAAAACTTGGGACCACAATACGAATCCTGAAAGTAATGGGGCGCTTATTTATAATTTAGCTTATTATGAAATTCCTAAACTAATGGGGGGAAGAAAGGACGATAAATTAACCATGCAAGAGGCCATTGCTACCTACCAATACATTTATGATTTTTTAATGAAAAATTATAATAGACTGGATGTGAGCTTAGGTGAAATGCAAAGACTGGTAAGAGGTGATGAGAGCTGGCCTCAAGGTGGTATGCCCGATGTACTTGCAGCAGTGCAAACTCAACCCTATGGTACTGGACAAAGAAAAATGAATAGTGGTGACGCTTATATTGGATTTGTTCGCTTTCCGAAAGATGGCAGTTTGCCTTTGATTGAAACCGTAAATACTTTTGGGGCAAGTTCTAATAAAGGTGACAAGCATTATGCCGACCAACGTGCCATGTATCAGGCGCAGCAGGTGAAAAAAATGACCTTAGATAAAACCGAAGTACTTAAAAATGCAGAGCGTACATATCATCCTCAGTAGGTAATAGTACATCCTCAATAGTGAACTATTTAATTTTTTGTAAATAGTAATACAAAGTAAGTATTATAATCTTGCAGTAACAATGCTTCTATTTAAGAAGGCCTTGGTATCGTAAATAATTGTTTTATTAGAAGCTTTCAGGCTTGCATAATCTAATGACTTGAAAAACGCATGTGCAACCACAAGCACTATCGCGTCATATTTGCCCAAGTCTTTCACTAATTGAATATTATGTTTTGCTTTCACTTCTACCTCATTGGCATAAGGGTCAAAGGCATCCACCTGCATACCCGCAGCACTAAGCTGGCTATATATTTCAAAGGCTTTTGAATTTCTAATATCAGGACAATTTTCTTTAAAACTCACTCCTAATACTAAGGCCTTCGCTCCTTTAACAGCAAGGCCACTGGTATTTAATAATTGAATTAATTTTTCAGTTACAAAACTGCTCATTTGATCATTCACATTTCTTCCCGATAAAATTACTTGCGGATGATACCCTAAGCTTTTAGCCTTACTCGCTAAATAATAGGGGTCTACTCCAATACAATGCCCACCCACTAAGCCTGGCTTAAATGGAAGAAAATTCCATTTAGTAGCAGCGGCTTCTAATACCTCATGTGTATCAATGTTCATTCGATCAAAAATGAGAGCGAGTTCATTGACAAAAGAAATATTTATATCGCGTTGTGCGTTTTCAATGGACTTAGCCGCTTCTGCCACTTTAATACTAGACACTTTAAAAGTACCTGCTGTTATAATACTTGCATAAAGTGTGTCTACACTATTGGCTATCTCAGGTGTAGAGCCCGCTGTCAATTTTTTAATAGTCGTAAGTGTATTTACTTTATCGCCTGGATTAATTCTTTCAGGAGAATAGCCGCAATAAAAATCTTTATTAAAAATTAAACCACTTTGCTTTTCTAAAACAGGAACACAGTCTTCTTCTGTGCAACCAGGATACACTGTACTTTCATAAATAACCAAGTCCCCTTTTTTCAAAACAGCACCTATCATAGTAGTTGCTTCTAATAAAGGTTTTAAGTTAGGGCGCTTGTCTGCATCTACGGGAGTAGGTACTGTAACAATAAATATAGTGGAGGAAGCAATATCTTTTAAAGAAGCAGTAAAAATTAAATTACCTGCGTTTTGAATTTCTTCTGCACTACATTCTAATGTAATGTCTTTGCCGTTTTGTAAATCTTTTACCCTGGTTTCATTAATATCAAAACCAATCACTGCATACTTCTTAGCAAAGGCAACAGCAAGTGGTAGGCCTACATAACCCAGGCCTACTATGGCAATTGTGGGTGATATGGTTGAATCTTGGTTCATCTCTTTTCAAAGGTAATGGACCAACTAGTGATTACCATAATTTTTTTCGCCTGCAGGAATGGCAATTTTTAATCTATTCTGCGCAGGGGGTAATGGGCAAGTAGCAAAGGCCGTAAAGGCACAAGGAGGATTATATGCAATATTGAAATCTATTTCTGTATTTCCTAAAGCATCTGGTTTAGGTATTTCAATAAATCGTCCTGCTCCATAAGTAGTTTTACCTGCAGTTTCATCTGCAAATACAATAAATAATTTTGGGCCTCCTTCATCAATCACATCTAAGCTGTATTCTTTATTGTTAATATTAAATAATAATTTACCTGCTGTTTTCGTGGGTGTGGTTTGACCAAGCACATTGGTAATCATTAATACATTTTGTGAAGGCGCCACCATGGTTGCCTTGAAGCGCCAATTAGAATCAATCTTAAAGCGTTCTATACCTTTAAAGCCAGTCAAGGTCTTGGCTTCTAAGTTTCTAAATCTTACCCCCACTTTATCTTCTCTTTTAATTATCGTCCATGTGTAATGTGACCATGACATAGTAATAGCTTGTACTTCTTTAGAAAAAACCTTTATAGGATTTGTTCCATTTACTAATACGCCGTTCACTTTAATAGCAGTGTTGGCACTATTCATCCATAATACAGAATCTCCTTCATAAATAAAAGAACCTAATACAGCTGGAAATGCCGCATTGTCATACCTACAATCGCTACCCTCTTTTTTACCTAAAGTATTGGTTCCTTTATGTAACCAAAAAAGGCCTTCTAAATTTAACCAACCAATGGGTGTTTTTAAATCGGCAATGCGCGCTTTATGCCAATCATTAATAGACTTAGTATAGCTATTAGTTTTTTGGGCATGCGCTGAAAAAAAGAAGTTTAAAAGCAGTAAAGTGTAGAGTATTTTTTTCATTTCTTGTTTTGAATTTATTGGTTGCCTAGAACCAATTCTATTATTCACAAAATTAAGTTAATTAGAACCTAGAACCATATAAATTTCTTAATTTTAAAAAGTTAAAAAACGAGTATGCAATTCAAAAAATTATGTTTGGGTTTAATATTTATAGGAGCAGTGGCTTGTAACAAAACGGTTACAACCATTCCTGAAACACCTGCTACACCTGTAACGGATAATTCGACTGCACCAAAAATTACCAATACCGATATTAATACTTGGATTCACGAGAATATGACTGCCTATTATTTATGGACCGATAAAATGCCAGCCATTGCCAAAACCAATACCAGCAGTAATCCCATGGATTATTTTTATAGTATTTTATATGATTATAAAACCACGGACCGTTTTTCATGGATAGACAGCAGTTCCGCTAATTTAATAAACCAACTAAATGGCATTAATACCGTCTTAGGTATTCGCGTGAGTGCTTTTTACGCCGATGATGCAAAAGTAAATGTAGCCTTGGTGATAGCCTATGTATTAAAAGGGAGTCCTGCTGAAAAAGTTGGATTAAAAAGAGGAGATATTATTTTATCTGTAGATGATCAAACTGTCACTACCTCTAATTATAATTCAGTATTACAAAATCAAACTTTAAGATTAGGCCTAGGTGCTTATAATAATAAAGTATTTAGTAGTACAGGTAAAACTGTAACCGTAACTAAAGTTGAATTGCAAACCAATCCCATTTTACAAGACACCGTAATTAATTGGGCAGGTAAAAAAGTGGGCTATTTTGCCTACTTGCAATTTTTAACAAGTTTTGATGATAGCTTAAGGGCTGTATTTGGCAGGTTTAAAGATAAAGGAGTGAACGAGCTAGTCATTGACCTTCGATATAATGGAGGTGGTTATGTTACCAATTCAGATTTATTAACCACTTTAATAGTGAAGGACTTAGCAAGTAAAGTAGATAAGGTGATGAATAAAAGACAGTATAACGATGCTTATACAAAAGAAGTCATAAAACAATACGGAGCTGCGGCTCTTCTTACAAATTTTAAAATGGAGGCCAATAATATTAGTTCTTTAAATAGAGTCTTTGTTTTAACTTCTACTGGCACTGCTTCAGCTAGTGAGCTTATCATTAATAATTTAAAACCATTTATGAGTGTCATTTTAATTGGCGAACATACTTATGGAAAAAATGTGGGCTCTTTTACTATTACCGATAATGCCAAAAGATGGAACTATGGTTTACAACCCATCACCTTTAAAATATTAAATTCCCAAGACCAATCCGATTACGGAACAGTGAATGGTTTTTTACCAGACTATGCGCTTACAGACGATATCCTTCCTTATAAATTATTGGGCGACCCTAATGAAACTTATTTGAATAAAGCACTCAATATTATTGGCCCTGTAGCCTATAAGTCCAATGCTATTGGTAGCGGTACACCGGTTTCAAGAGCCAATAAACTACAAGCAGCATCCCTTTCTGACAATCCTATACAAGATAAATTGGATATGTTTGATAAGCCCTTAAAGCGTAAAAACTAGTTCATAAAACATTCTTTTATCAGCGCCTTGTTTTTTGTATCTTAGGCTTATAAATTAGGCCTTATGAAAAAAATATTACTGCCATTTTCGATAATGGTTTCACTTCAATTAGTTGCGCAAGAAAAAAACACGAAAGTGCATATAAATCATACTGCCATTTTTGTAATGGACATGGAAAAAACAGGTAATTTTTATAGTAAAATAATTGGGCTTGATTCTGTTGCAGAACCTTTTCATGATGGAAAACATATTTGGTATAAGACAAGTGATCATAGTATGTTACATGTTATACAGGGCGCTACTGAAAAAAAAGAATACTATAAAAACCAGCATACCTGTTATACAGAGCCTGACTTTAAAGGCTTTATAGAAAAACTAAAAGCAGCACACCTTAGTTTTGAAGATGTGAGTGGTAATAAAAATGCCATTACTACGCGTGTAGACGGCGTGCATCAAATTTGGTTACAAGACCCAGATGGTTATTGGTTAGAAATAAATGATGATAATTATTAATCATCAATAGAAAAAATTACACCACTACAAAATAAAATTTAAATAAAAGAGATATGAAAAAAATACAATTAATGCTGCTTTTTGTTTTAAGCTTTTTCATTAGCAGTTTTGCCCAAGGTTTTGTAAAAGAAAAACAAGTTATTAAAAGTGCTATACTTAATAAAGAAGTGCATTACTCAATTTTCTTACCGAGTGACTATTATACCAGTGAGCGCGCATACCCTGTAACTTATTTATTACATGGTTATGGCGATGCAGATGATGGCTGGATTCAATTTGGGGAAGTAAACCGCTTAGCCGATGACGCCATTAAAACGGGCAAAATTCCACCTATGATTATTGTTACACCCGATGGCTTTACAAGTTTTTATATTAATGCAGCCAATGGCAATTTAAATTATGAGGACTTTTTTATAAAAGAGCTTATCCCCCATATTGAAAAAACCTATAAAGTAAAGGCAGAAAAAAGGTTTAGAGGTATAGCAGGACTTTCAATGGGCGGTTATGGTTCATTATTGTATGCCCTTAAATACCCCGATTTATTTGCAGCAGCTGCTCCGCTTAGTGCAGCAGTTTGGACAGACAACGATATTATTAATCTTAATGAAAATATGTTTAATGGTTTATTTGGAAATTCAATGGGCAAAAATTTAAAAGGCAAAGACCGTTTAACTGCAGCTTGGTTAAGTAATAGCCCATTATCTATTATTGATAAAAAAACCAAAGAAGAATTATCTTCTGTAAAATATTGGATTGACTGCGGTGATGACGATTTTTTAACCATTGGTAATGCGCAGTTACACATAGCACTCACGAATAAGAATGTACCTCATGAATTTAGAATGAGGGATGGCGCGCATAACTGGACCTATTGGAGAACAGGTATCATTGACGCACTTGCTTTTATTGGCGATAGCTTTCACCAAAAATAATTTCTATGTCAAATACAATAAAGGTTTTTGTTACAGGGGGCACATTTGATAAAGAGTATAATGAACTTAATGGTAGTTTATTTTTCAAAGAAACTCATTTGCATGAAATGTTGCAACTAGGTAGAAGTAATTTAGATTTATCGATTACTACACTTATGATGAAAGATAGTTTAGAATTCATTGAAGCCGATAGACAAATGATTGCCGCGGCTTGTAATGAAATCCAGGATGATAAAATTTTAATTACCCATGGCACCGATACAATGACCCTCACTGCTTCTTATTTAGCCAAGCATTGTAAAGGCAAAACCATTGTGCTTACAGGCGCCATGATACCTTATAAATTTGGTAGCTCTGATGGTTTATTTAATTTAGGAAGTGCACTAGCCTTTGTACAAGTATTAAACCCTGGCGTATACATAGCCATGAATGGAAAAATATTCGAAGCAGATAAAGTAAAGAAGAATACGGATAAGGGTGAATTTGAAACTATCTAATTAGGGATAACGCGTATCAATTAAATATTGAATTTTCCAGCCTTCTTTTGTGCGCACTACTTGAAAAGAATCTACTCCTTGGTGTATGTATTTTTCTTTAACATATAGTTGATAAGGCGTCCATACGCTGGCTAACTCTTTATTGATTAAAATTGTATCAAATACAATTCTTTCGTCTAAAGCACCTACGGGTTGCTTCCCCACACTATTCAAAAAAGATTGCACACTTGCCTCTTTTACCTCTGCACCCGCTGGGCTTGAAATGATAGTTTGAATAACAGCATTGGTTGAAAAACAAGATTTAAGTAAGACCGTATCACTGTTTTTCATAGCAATAAACATATTTTGAATAACTTTTTTTATCCCAGTCGTATCTTGAGCATAGCTATTGAGCATAAATATGCTTGTAAAAATAGTGAGGATTATTTTTTTTATCATGCTAGATTTATTTTAATAAGTGACTCTTTTATTTTAATTGTGTGGTGTCCACTCTTGTAGGGGTATCCTTACCTGCTATAATGGTTTGAGCACTTTTAGCAATGGCTTTAATAATTTCATTCATATTGTCTATATCTAAGGTTTGAAATTCATCACTAGGCTTATGATAGTTAGGCTCGCTATCCATTTTAGAAGTAGAGATAGTATGAGCGGGTACGCCCAAACGCGCTAAAGTGGCATTGTCAGATCTGTAAAATAAATTTTGATCGGTATAAGGGTCTGGATAAAAAGTAAAGGCCGTGCCTGCTAAATTCTTTTGTAAAATAGCGCCCATATCTGTTTTTTCATAACCTGTAATGTAAGCGCTGTTTCTACCCCACTTACTTTCTGTACCAATCATTTCTAAATTGAACATAGCCTTCACCGAGATAGGGTCAAATTGTTTTGAAAAATACTGTGCACCAAAACCTCCCACTTCTTCTGCTGTAAATGCTGCAAAAATTAAAGTGCGTTCATTGTTATTTAATTTTTTAAAATATTTAGAAAGCATAATCATAGCAGTGGTGCCCGCAGCGTCGTCATTGGCTCCATTATAAATGCTATCTCCATTCACAGCCCTTGCACTATTAATTCCTAAATGATCATAGTGACCAGAAAAAATGACATACTCATTTGAAAGTGACTTGCCTGGTATAACCGCTACCACATTGGCTAAATTAAGGTTATCAATTTTATGTGTAGCTTCTATTGTAAACTTGGTAGGTGTTAAATTGCTTAATACAAATACAACCGACTTCTGATTTTCAGTAATATTCGATTTTAAATTAGTTAAGCGGCTAAAGTTTTGTGCAAAAGACTCATCTAGTAGAATTAAATAATTTTTACCAGCTCCCATATACTTTCTAATCGCCATACCTAAATTATCTTCCTTATTTATTTTCACTACCTCATAACCACTGGCTTCTGTGATAGAAAAATTAGCTTGAGGCGTCACCACTATTATATTTTTTTGATCAATAGCTGTACCATCAAAATTACCTGAAGCACTAATGAACCTAGCAGACATTCTTGAAAAAGATTGTAAATAAGTGCCGCTATTTTTAAAAGTGCTAAGTCCTGCTTGCGCAAATTCATTGGCAATAAATGCAGCAGCCTTATCAATGCCTTTGCTAAATGTTTTACGCCCCTCTAATTCATCTGAGGATAAATATTTTTCGATACGCTCTGTTTCTGCTTTTGAAATAGTACTTAATAAATCTTGGCTCCAAGATTTTCCAGCAAATGCTACTGCTAATAATAACAGAGAAAATTTCAAATACTTCATAAGGTAATTTTTTATATGTTTCCTAATTATAACTTTAAGATACTTCTTGCTTTAAAAGCCACGCATTTAAAGCAAGACAAAATAGTCAAAATAGGTTAATTCATAAAACTTTTTGTTACATTAGCATATTATGGCAAGTGATCAAGAACTTATTATTCAATTTCAAGAATCTATCAATAGAGAAGCCAATTTCACTGCTCTTCTGAAAAAGCATCAACAAAAAGTTTATTACCAAATTAAAAGAATGGTCACCGACCATGCCGACGCCGATGACATTGCACAGCTGGTTTGGATAAAAATTTGGGATAAATTAGATGGCTTTAAAATGGAAAGCGAATTCACTACCTGGCTATTCAGAATTGCCTATAATGAGACCCTCAACTACCTACAAAAGCAGAAAAAACAGGGTAGCAGCCACTCTAGTAGCGACTTATTGGACTACGAGAACGCCACCGCCAGCTCGGATAGCCCTAAAAGCACTGAAATTCAAATTGGGCTTGACCGTGCCATTAGCCAACTACCTGAAAAACAGAAGGTTGTGTTTATGTTACGCTATTACGATGGCTTTGATTATGAGAAAATTTCTTCTATTGTTGGAACAACGATTGGGGGTGCGAAGGCCAATTATCACCAGGCAGTGAAAAAAGTAGAGAGTTTTATAAAGCAGCTTTAAACTTATAGTATAAATAATAGTCAAAATAAGGATATGGAAAAGGAGATGGAACTAAATAATCACGACAACACTGGGAACAGCTTAGAACAAGACCGCGCATGGGCAGAAAGCTTGTTGAATAAACAAAGCCTAAATCAATTTAATGCGTCTATGACAGAGGTGCCTGTTCATTATTTTGAATCTTTTCCTGATAAATTAATGAGCAGGATTGCAAATGAAAAAGTAGAAAAATTAGAAAAGAAGAACGCAAAAATATTTTTCTTGCCTTCCTTTATGCAACCTATTAATAGATGGGCCGTTGCGGCGGCCTTTATTATTGTAGTAGGTGGTTCTTTTATTTTTCTAAATAATTCTGTTTCTAAAAAAACAGAGGCTTCTATAGTAGCTAATACTATTTCCTTACAAGATATTAGCATTGAAGAAATTGAAACCTATGTGGATGCCAATGAATGGATAGCAGAAATAGATATTCAAGCGCAAGTGCAAAAAGAAAATGCCAAGCTTTCCAGTTTAGATGCAAAACAAATTGAAGAAATTAAAAAAATAATAACCCAATGAAAAAGATAATTTTCACTCTTTTTTTAGGTATGCTAGTGCATGCTGCAGTTTTGGCGCAGCCTAATGATAGAAGACAAGGCCCTCCGCCACCGCCACCAAGAGATGATCAAAGAAGAGATGATCAAAGAAGAGACGAACGTGGCCCTGGACCAAAAAGAGGAGATAGAATGAGGCCGGAACAAAGAGAAAAAATTGAAATGTTCAAAATTCAATTTATTACAAAAAATTTAGAGCTAACTAAGAATGAGGCAGAAGGCTTCTGGCCAGTATATGAAGCGCATAAAAAAGAAATGCAAGAAATTATTAAAACAAAAATGAATGATGAGATTTTACTGCAAGAAGCTATGCTGAATGCTAGAAAAAAATACAAAGCCGATTTACTGCCTGTATTGAAAACAGAGGAAAGAGTTAATAATGCATTAAAAGTTGAAAGAGATTTTTTATATAAAATGCGTCATGAGGTAAGCAAAAGAAGAGGCTGGAAACAAGACTAGGATATTCACAGCATTAAAATAGAAAAATAATATATAAAAGCACCTCTATTAAATTAGGGGTGCTTTTATTTTATAGCCTAGTTTTCGTATATTACAGTATATAATAAAACTGTATTTATATGAAAAAGCTATTAGGCATCTTGGGTATTGGACTACTTGTAATCATTACCATCGTCCTTGTTAAAACATTTACCAATAGCCCTGGCGCACATCAAAAAAGTACTGCCTTAGAGGCGGTTCCTACGAGTGCCATTGCGCATATGTCTGAGGCTATTCAGCTTCCAACTGAAACGCCTAACGATGCCTATCAATTTGATACAACTACCTTCCTTGCCTATAGAAAATTCATGGAAAAATCATATCCATTAATTCATAAAAATTTACCAAGAACCATCATTGATAGTTTTAATTATATCTACGAGTGGAAGGGAACCGATACTAGTTTACTTCCTATGGTTTTAATGGCACATTATGATGTAGTCCCTGTAGAAGCTTCCGCTGTTAAATTATGGCATGCGGTACCTTATGGTGGAGAAGTGAAGGATGGGTATATATGGGGAAGAGGAGTACTTGATGATAAATCGAGTATGATTAGTATTCTAGAAGCAGCTGAAGCGCAGTTAGCTAAGGGCTTTCAACCAAAGCAAACTATTTTACTATGCTTTGGTGCGGATGAAGAATCGAGTGGCAAAGGAGCTACTGCAGTTGTTAAATATTTTAAATCACTGAATAAAAGATTTGATATAGTAGTAGATGAAGGTGGGGAAATTTCAACAGAGGATATGAAAGATGTGAAAAGACCTATCGCATCTATTGGCGTTGGAGAAAAAGGATATGTGACTTTAATTTTGACTGCACAAATAGCAGGAGGTCACTCCTCTATTCCGGGACAAAGAACAGCTATTGATATTTTAAGTAAGGGATTATACAAGGTTAGAGAAAATCAAATGCCTGCTAAAATAATTCCTCCCATTAAAGCCTACCTAGAAAGAGTAAGTGGATACACAGATAACTTTTGGAAAAAAATGATGCTTTCTAATATGTGGTTATTTGAAAAGCAAGTCATCAATAATTTATCGGATGCGCCTAGTACCAATGCTTTAGTAAGAACCACTATAGTGCCTACCATATTTAATAGTGGTGTGAGAGATAATGTAATTCCTACTTTTGCCACAGCCTATATAAATAGTAGAATTTTACCAGGGGAGACACAACAAGATGTTTACAATTTTGTAGAAAAGGCTATCAATGATACAAATATTAAAATAACTTATTATAATAATTATAGCACCCTCCCTTCTTCTACTACCGATATTAATAGTAAGGCCTTTAAAAGAGTAGAGGAAGCCATTAATGCTATTGTAGATGATGTTATTGTAGCACCCATGCTCATGGTAGGTGCCACCGATTCCAGAAATTACAGAGAAATTAGTGATGGGGTTATAAACTTTACACCCATTACCAATGCAAAAGGATACCATGGTATTGATGAAAGACTATTAGTGAGTGATTTTCAAAAATGTATTAATTTTTATACCCTCTTAATTCAAGGTTCGAAATAAATATTTGAAAACTTACTAATTAGCTATTTAAATTATATTTCACCAACTACGTAATATTTTAATAATTATTATATGATTCAAAATAAAGTATTAACTAAAATTGGATTACTTATCTGTATAACATTTTTTTATATGACTACAGCCTTGGCACAATACCAGCCTTTATATAAGACCATTCCCAATAATATCTCATCTAAGAATCAAGAAGCTGAATCTAGTAGTACGGGTATTTTAATTGTTGAAAAAGTATCTATACCTAGTTACCAATACTTCAGAGTGGCTAATGACAATCAAAAAAGACCTTGTGTTATTATTTGTCCTGGTGGAGGCTATACTATTCTTGCTGCAGGACATGAGGGCACAGATGTAGCAAAATATTTTAATAGTATTGGAGTAAACGCTATTGTTTTAAAATATAGAATTCCAAATGATTCGAATCAAATTAATAAAAGCATTGCCCCTTTACAAGATGCTCAGCAGGCTATACTACTAGCAAGAACCAATGCAGGTAATTGGGGTATTGAAAAAAATAAAATTGGTATCATGGGCTTTTCAGCAGGCGGTCATTTAGCCTCTAGCCTGGCTACTCATTACAATGATGTTAAAATTGAAAACCCTACCAAGGTTTCATTAAGACCCGATTTTCAAATTCTTATCTACCCTGTTATTAGTTTTGGCCCTGAAGGACATGAAGGTTCAAGAATTAATTTAATAGGCAATGCTCATGATGAAAAAACTAAAAAGGCCATTGATTATTTTAGTAGTGAAAAGCAAATTACCAAAGACGCCCCTCCTGCTTTTTTAGTACACTCTAAAGACGACGATGTGGTACCCGTTGCCAACGCCATACATTATTATGATAATTTAATAGCGCATAAAGTGCCGGCCGAATTGTATTTATATGAAAAGGGGGCGCATGGCTATGGGATGAAAAACCCCACTAGTGAAATTGTTTGGACCAGCGTCATGAAAACCTGGATGCAGAAAAATAAAATTATTCAGTAAAATATTTTATACATTTAGAGGGACGTATTACAAATTTAAAGAAAGCAAATCAATCAATTAAAAGCTTTAATATTAAACTTAAAAATATATAATATGCGTAATTTAATTCTTGGGCTAAGTTTGTTTTTATGCACTAGCATTAGTGCACAAAAAACTATATTAATAAAATGCGGAAAATTATTAGATGCTAAAACAGGAATCGTATCTGAAAAACAAAATATTCTTATTAAAGGCAATCAAGTAATTTCTATAAGCAGTAGTGCAAGTGTCGCCGATTCAATCATAGATTTAAGTAATTATTTTGTAATGCCTGGTATGATTGATTGTCATACACATGTACTGCTGCAAGGTGACATTACTTCCGAGGACTATGATGTGCAAGTTTTAAAAGAATCTATACCCTATAGAACTATAAGAGCTACTAAAAGTGCCGAGAAGTCTTTAATGAATGGCTTTACGACTATTCGCGATTTAGGTACTGAAGGTGCTGGCTTTGCAGATGTGGATGTAAAAAAAGCAATTAATAAAGGAGTGACTAGTGGACCAAGAATGATTGTTTCTACTTTGGCCATGAATACAACAGGACACTACCCTTTAAAAGCATCCGATTATGCATGGGAATTAAAATTCCCAAAAGGGGTAATTGAAGTTACTGGTGCGGATGAAGCAAGAAGAGCAGTAAGACAACAAATTGAACAAGGTGCTGATTGGATTAAAATTTATGCCGACCGTGGATACTACCGTTTAGCAGATGGCTCTTTTAGATCTATTCCCAATTTTACGACGGAAGAAATTAAAGCCATTGGTGATGAAACTATTACCAGCAGAAAAAAATTAGCGGCACATGCAATGACCAGAGATGGTATACTTGCCGCTATTAATGCAGGCGCTTCAACTATAGAACATGGAAGTGGAATGGATGAGGAATGTATGCGCGTGATGGCAGAGAAAGGAATTTTCTGGTGCCCAACATTATTTGTGAATGAATATGTTGCAGAAGGAAGAGCCAAATTAGGAAGCCCTATAAACTTATATTTTCAACAATCTATCCAAGCTACCTTTAAAAAAGCCATGAAGATGGGTGTTAAATTAGCTTATGGTACTGATATTGGTGGCTATGATTGGAACCTAGCGCAAGCCAAGGACTTCACCTATTTTGTTGAATGGGGATTAAGTCCTGTGCAAGCTATTCAAACGGCTACAACTACCGCTGCAGAACTATTAGGCATGCAAGGAAAAATTGGAGAAATTAAAGAAGGTGCATTTGCAGATATCATTGCTTTAAAGAAAGACCCTACTAAAGACATTTCTGCATTACAAAATGTTGACTTTGTAATGAAAGACGGAAAAGTATATAAGCATTAGGCTTTTTTAATTTCACTACCCTTCCATCCAAAATAGGCTACTACTGCAAAAGCCACTAGTGGCACTATATAGCCCATTTGTATATTGCCAGTAGCATCACTTATTAATCCAAAAATACGAGGCAAAACAGCACCCCCTACAATGGACATAACTATTAAGCTACTGGCCATTTCAGTATCTGGACCAAGCTCTTTTATGCCCAATGAAAAAATGGTAGGAAACATAATAGACATAAAAAAGCAAATACCTATTAAGGCATAAATAGTCATCATTCCTTTTCCAAAAATAGCCACTAAGCATAATAGCACACATACAATAGCAAAAGAAGTTAATAAATTACGAGGAGTAAAATATTTCATTAAAGCAGTACCTAAAAAACGGCCTACTAAAAAAGCAAGGCCTCCCATACTTAAATAATCGGCTGCTTGTATATCTGAAATTTGCGCCGACTGAGTGGCGTATAAAATAAATAAACTAAGTACACATACCTGCGCACCTACATAAAAAAATTGTGCGATGACTGCCCATGTTAAATGGGAATGTCTAAATGTTTTTAAGATGGTTTGATTCGAAGTAGATTCATTTTTTTCTCTAATATCGGGTAACTTAATTTTAAAAAACAAGAAGGCTATACATAAAAGTATAATGCCTAAAATAGTATAAGGCGTTTTTACAGTGTAAGCTTCTGCTGCAAGCGCTGCTTTTTGTGCAGCAGCCGTCATAGCGCTTAATTGCTCTTCGGTATAACCCTTGGTTAAAATAATTCTTGCACCAATAGCAGGCGCTAGTGCTGCAGCCAAACCATTAAAGGATTGAGCCAGGTTCAGTCTTTGGGTAGAATTACTAGGGTCGCCCAATGAAGAAGCATAAGGGTTTGCAGCGGTTTCTAAAATTGTTAAGCCACAGGCAATAACGAATAAAGCAAATAAGAAGTAGTTATAAGATTGATTGTTGGCAGCTGGCACAAACAAGAAGGAGCCTATGGCAAATAATAAAAGACCCGCAATAATACCTGTTTTATACCCCCATCTTTTCATAATATAGCCTGCAGGTAAGGCCATAAAAAAATAAGCTACGAAAACAGAAGAGTCCACCAAGGTGGATTGAGTTGTTGTTAAAGTAAATGACTTTTTTAAATGAGGAATTAAAATAGGATCTAAATTATGTGCAAAGCCCCATAAAAAAAACAAACAAGTAATTAATATAAAAGGTATTAGGTCTGATTTGGCTTTTTGCATAGTTCATAAATTATATTTAAATATAATCTATCCAAAACATTTAAGCAAAAAATAAGCTATTAGAATCCCATTAAAAGAAGCTAAAGGCCTATTTTTGAAGAAGTTTCAATTAAGATTACAATACAATTCAAACAGAACAAAGGCTAATAAAACTCTAGCCTTGCAAATAAAAACATATGAAAAAATTATTATTAAGTATTACTTGTCTATTCATGAGTCTTATGATTTTCGCTACTGTGCCAAATACATCAATTTCAAATATTGAAAAAGCTATTTCCACATTTGCAAAAGAGCCAGCACGCGATTATTACTTAATACAAGTATACCACTGCAGCACGGCAAAGCAAATTGAAAATATTGACGCCTTTTTGAAAAATACCTTTCTTCCTTATCTACATCAAAATGGTATTGAAAAAGTAGGAGTATTTGCACCACTTGACAACGATACCGCAACTGATAAGAGATTATATGTGTGGGTACCATTTAAAAATATTCAAAAATTAGACGAGCTTGATCAAAAAATAGAAGCACTAGACCCTATGGGAACTGCTGCTATTATACATTTAGAAAATGCAGATGGAAGTTTACCTTATACTAGAATAGAAAAGATTATCACTAGGGCTTTTAAGTTTCAGCCTCAATATGTAACAAAATCGACACTCACAAAATCAAGTAGTCGTGTATATGAATATAGAAGTTATGAAAGCCCTACAGAAGCTATGCATTTAAAAAAAGTACATATGTTTAATGAAGGTGGAGAAGTAACACTTTTCGAAAGCCTTAATTTTAATGCTATTTTTTATTCTAAAGTAATTGCAGGAAGCAGCATGCCTAATTTAATTTACATGACTAGCTTTAATAATATGGAGGACCGTAATGCCCATTGGAAGTCGTTTGGAGAGGCTCCTCTTTGGAAAAAGATTTCTGCCGCTCCTGAATATTTAAATACAGTGAATAGAAATGAGACTGTACTAATGAGTGCGCGTGATTATGCCGATTTTTAATCGATTAATTCCACGCCCATTAATTTAATCAGTTCTAATTGCGCATTACAAAGCTGATACTGGTATTGCAATTGATTTAACAGTGCTCTTTGGTAGTCTGCATTGGTAGATGTTATCTCAATAGGAGTAGCTGTTCCATTTTTTAATTTACTCACACTTAATTTTTGTGCTAGTGCTGCTTGCTCAATTTGAGTGGCCGCATTTTTTATTCTAGCTTGGTTGCTTTGAATATCAATTAAAGCTGCTTGAATATCTTTTTCAAAATCGTGAATTTGTGCCACAACATTGGTTTCACTTAAAGCCAAACTACGCTCTTGAATTTTAATTTGTTGTTTGATCTTACCGCCATTAAATAAAGGCACCGAAAATCCAATACCTGCATTGTAATTGAAACGAGGGTCGTTAATTTGAGGCAGATAGCCATTTCTAGAACCTACACTAGCCTTCATGCCTACATAGGGACGCTCATTTAATTTCGTAATGGCCACATCTGCCTTCGTAACATTCACTTTATCCTTGGCAATAGCTATACTAGGGTTATGTATCAAGGCCATTTGCATGGCTTCATCCGATGTATAATTTTTTAAGCTAATGCTTAATTGTGATTCACTAATAGTGGCCACCCCTGTTGCATAATTTAATAAATTCAATAATTTTTTCAAATTGGTTTCTAAGTCAATTTTTCTATTTAACTCGTTGTCTATTTTAGACTGAATAGTAAGTAAGTCTAATTGAATGGCATTGCCATTTTTTAGTTGAGTTTCAATAATAGTTTTATTCTCTGTCAATAATTGCAGCACTTGATTTTGAATCTCAATGGCTTTTTTGGCATATATAATTTGATAGTAGAGCTGACTAATTTGAAAAAACAAACTATGCTTTAATTGTTCTGCTACATGCTTAGAAGTTTGCAATTCTAATTTAGCTTTTTGAATATTGGATGCTAACCTTCCAAAATCAAATAAAGTATAGCTACCATTCAAAGCGCCTGAAACATTGTGAACAGGTGCGAATTGAAAAGTTTTTTCTCCAAAAGCCACTTCGATTTTAGGTTGCACATAAGCATAACTTGCATCCATGGTAATATCTGGATACTTATTCAACTCTGTTAAAGTAAGTTTGTCTTCTGCTAATTGCACAGACTGTTGCACTTCCTTTACTTTCGGAAAGTATTGCAAAGACTGGTTTAGTAAATTTTTAAGTTCCCCATTTATTAAACTTTGTGCCATGGAACTAGTGTAAGTACTTACCAACACCACCATACATAAAACTATTTTTTTCATATCTCTTTACTTTATAAGTATAAATACATTTTATTTTAATGTGCTTCTGCAGCAGCTTTTGCCGCAGCTTCATCTGTTTTTTTATTCGTTCTTAAAAAGAATACTAAAGGAATAACCACAATAAAGAAAATTCCTACTAATCTAAAAGTATCTAAATAAGATAAATAATAAGCCTGTCTATCTACCGACATATCAATCATTTTATAGGCTCTCTGTGTAGCACCGTGTAAATCGCCCGATCTTGCAGCAATGCCTTGTGTAACAGCCGTCACTCTTTCCTGCCACTGTGCACCATCCGATGGCATATTCGCAATTAAATTGGTACGGTGTTGAAAATATTGTCTAGCCACATAGTTATTGGCCATGGCAATACCAAAGGCACCGCCTAATTGACGGATCATATTATTTAAGGAAATGCCCGCTGCATAATCCTTCGGCGCTAAGCCTACTACGGCCTGATTAATTAAAGGCAACTGACTCATTGATATACCAAAGGCTCTAATTAGTAAGGGCCAGAAAAAATCCCATTTGCCCGCATCGAGTGGCATAGCTGCACTATAAAAAGCATATACTGAAAACAAACTAAATCCAACAATTACAAAAGGAATAGGAGTTACACCCTTACTCATTAATTTTCCAATAATGGGCATCATAATCACACCCGCCAGTGTGGGAGGTAATAGAGAAATACCTGTTTCAAAGGCAGTATAGCCCATAATTCTTTGCGCTAGTACTGGATATACAAATACAGAAGTAAACAAACCAAATCCCGCCACAAAAGTAAAAATAGTAGTGAAGGCTAAGTTTCTGTTTTTAAGTACCCTTAAATTCACAGCAGGTTGTTTGATATTTAATTCATACAGTATAAAAGAGACAAGCCCAATCACTGCAATACCAGAACAGTAACGAATCGTTTCACTATTAAACCATTCTTCCGATTCTCCTCTTTCTAGTACATATTGCAAACATCCAATACCTGCCATGAGTAGCATAATACCGGTATAATCAATTTTAATGGCATCCTTGCCCTTGCCCTCTCCTTCTTTTTTATCAATAAAAGTGAAGGATAAAAAGGTAGCAACAATTCCAATAGGAATATTAATCATGAAAATTAAAGGCCAGCTATTGTGTTCAATAATCCATCCTCCCAAAGTAGGACCTAAGGTGGGTCCAAGTACAATACCCATTCCAAATAAACCTGCTGCCATGGGCCTATCCTTCGGTTCAAAGGCATCAAATAAAATAGCTTGCGAGGTAGATAATAATGCACCTCCCCCAATACCTTGCACAAAGCGCCAAATAATTAATTCAATTAAACTATCGGACTGGCCGCATAAATAAGAAGCGGCTGTAAAAATAATCATCGAGACGATGTAATAATTTTTACGACCAAAATATTCTGCTAAAAAACCAGTGAGTGGAATAATAATCACATTGGCAATCGCATAAGAAGTGATCACCCAACTAACGTCTTCAATACTTACACCTAAGCTTCCTGAAATATCGTTTAAGGCAACATTTACAATAGAGGTATCGATCAGCTCCATAATAGCAGCTGATACAGTCGTAATAACAATGATGGCTCTTGCGAATCCCTTAAGCGCTGGCATATGAACTATTTGTCAACGGTGATAAATACGCTCATACCTGCTCTTAACTTATTTTTAAAAGCAGCTTGATTGTTAATGGCAATTTTTACTGGAATACGTTGTGTTACTTTAATAAAGTTACCACTTGAATTATCGGGAGGTAGTAATGAAAACTTTGCACCAGTGGCATCGCTTAAACTTAATATAGTACCCTCTATTGTAAGATCGGGAAATGCATCTAAACGAATATTTACTTTTTTACCCTCTTGTAAACTTTCTAATTGGCTTTCTTTAAAATTAGCTACAATCCAATAACTGCTATCATTGACAATAGAAAATAAAGGCGTGCCTGCTTGCACAAACTGTCCAATATTAATATTCTTCTTCCCAATTTTACCAGCACTAGGTGTAATAATTTTGGTATAAGACAATTTCAATTCTGTTTCTTTGATTTTTGTTTTTTTCATATCAATCAAAGCCATCGCTCTATTCACGTTTTGTCTTAATACGGCAATTCTATTATTCGCAGTAGCTAATTCAGTTTGCGCATTGCTCAACTCTTGATTTGAAGAAGACAATTGAAATTCTGTTTCTTCTAATTGCTTTCTTGTAATAGCCTGCTCTTTAAATAAATTTTGA
>JBEGKS010000001.1:21129-23185 GCA_041183945.1 Bacteroidota bacterium
CTCTTTAAATAAATTTTGATCTCTTGTTAAATCGTTGTTCGATTTTTTTTGCTTAATTGTTTTTAAATCAATCAAACCTTTATTATTTTTTAAAGCCAATATGCCATTTTCTAATTGTGCCTGCGCATTAGAAACATCTGCTAATGATTGTTGTAAGTCGGCTTTTTGTTCTTCTAATTGCATTTGCAATTCAGCATCATCAATTTCAGCCACTAATTGGTTTTGTCCCACAGAATCATAGTCCTTAATGGAAATGGTTTTCACATATCCAGCAATTCTGGTTAAAACGGGCACAATAGAAGTTTCTATTTGTGCATTATCTGTGGTTTCATGTGTGATAGAAAAAACGACTTTTTTGCCTCCGAAATATAGGGCTACGACTAATAAAGTACCAATAACTACTTTACGAATATTGGCTTGTTTTTGCTTTTTTTGCTCCTCCATAATATTATAATAATTTATATATTAAATGAGGCCACAAGGTACCATAATTATATTAGACTCAAATCATTATGGAATTATCTCTATATGATATTCCTGAATCAGGCCCGGGTTTTCAGGTGTTAAAGTAAAGGCCAATTTGATTTTTTTATCTTGACATTGGATAATACAATAGCCCCTCATTTGATTCTCTGGAACCATTTCACCCACCGATATAATTTCACCTGCTTCTTTTAAAATAGCCGCAGCCTCTTTTTTCAAAGTTTCAATAGGATAATCTTCAAAAAAGTTCTCTGCAAAAATAGGAAGGCTAGATGTGAAATTAGGAAGCATAGAAACTAATTGTACTTTTCTTTTTTGTAAAATTGGAGAAACACTAATAGCTCTTGGTTTTAATTTGGCTAATTGTACAATGGTATCTAAAACCGCAATGTTAATCTCTGAAGTGGGCGCATAAGTAACATTGGCAAATAAAATAACGCCAATACCATAGTCGTACATAATGCGCCAGTTACTACCAAAGCCAGGTAGGCCGCCACTATGGCCCACACTATTTCTACCTAAAGCGTCATGCATCCAGGTTAATCCATAAGTATAACTACTTGTTGCAGCTAATTTACGGCCGCTTGGATAAGTATAATTAGGCATTAAAGAAATAAATTTAGAAGACTGATGCATTTCTCTAATACTACTTCTTTTTACAGGAAAAGTTTCCCCATCATTTCTTTCTGGCCATGCTGTTTGATGAAGAGCTACATACTTACTAAACATATCTATGGAAGTAATCATGCCTCCCATGGCACCATAAATACCATCATGCAATAAAGTTTCTTTTCTCCAATTATTATTAATATACCTATATCCGTTGGCTAAAGTTTTTTCTGGCACATTAGAAAATTCATAAGTAGTTTCATTCATACCAATAGGCGCTAAAATATTTTTCTTTATATAAGCGTCATAAGTTAAGCCCGATACTTTATGAATAATATATCCAAGCATGGTAAATCCTAAATTAGAATATTCGTATTCTAAACCTGCAGCATTTGAAAAAGAAATACCTGCTTTAATTAATTTCAATAACTCTGCTTCGGTATCGGCTAATTGTCTGTCTCCCCAAGGATTATCTTCTGGGAAACCTGCGCTATGACTCATTAAATGTCGTATGGTAATAACAGGTGCGTCTTTCGTTAAGCCCTGTCCTTTCATAGCAGGAATATACATTTCAACAGGATCATCTAAATGCAATTTGCCCTGATCTCTTAATTGAAGTATAGCTAAGGCCGTAAAACTTTTAGACATGGATGCAATTCTAAACATAGAAGAAGAACTGGCTGGAATTTTTTGTTCCAAATTCGCGTAGCCTCCGCTACTTTTAAAAACTAAATTACCATCTACTACAATTCCAAAAGCATAACCAGGAAAATGATGCGCTTCTGCATATTTTTTGATCATCTCTTCCGCAATAGGAAAAGTGGTGGCAATGCGTTTATTTCTATCAGCATCCTGATAAGTGGCTGGCGAAAAATTAGCAGGTGTTTGTGCTAGGGCGGTTTGATTTACTAATTGTATACTAAATACAAAACTTAGTAAAATAATAATGCGGTTCATTTTTATA
>JBEGKS010000002.1:0-29614 GCA_041183945.1 Bacteroidota bacterium
ATTAAAAGATGAGGCTAAATTAAAAACCTTTAAACATAACGCTTTAAAAGAAGCCAAGCTTTTTGATATTCATCATATCATTCCTAAGTACGAGGCCTTGTATAGGAAATTTTGCAGAACGGGCGACTGTTAATGCAAACTAGATTTTTAATGCTTATTGAAGCGCTTGATCAATACTTAATTTAATTTTTTCAATAGCGCTAGAAAGTTCCGCAGTGGAAATACATAATGGAGGCGCAATTCTAATTTTATCTTCAGCAAATAAAAACCAATCGGTGATGATTCCATTTTCTACACAAGTAGCTGCAATTTTTTTAGTAAGAGTATCCGACTCAAATTGAAGCGACATCCATAAACCTTTATGCGTTCTATTTATGATTGCTGGGTGATTCATCTGTTTCACTAAAATATTTTCTTTCTCAGCCACTTCTTTTATCCAACCTGAATTTTGTAAAACTTGTAATGCTGCATTACCCGCCGCACAAGCAACGGGATTACCTCCAAAAGTAGTAATATGGCCAAGTACAGGGCTTTCAGTAAGTAGTCCCATCATTCTAGGATGACTAATAAAAGCGCCTAGCGGTAGCCCACCACCCAAGGCCTTTCCTACTAATAATATATCGGGCACCACCCCCAATTGTTCAAAGGCAAACATAGCGCCTGTTCTGCCAAAGCCCGATTGTATCTCATCAAAAATAAATAGCACACAATGTTGCTTGCATTTTTCAGCAATAGCTGCTAACCAGTCTTTCGTTGCGGGTGTAATACCCGACTCTGCTTGCACTGGTTCCACTATCACGCAAGCAACCGTAGCGTCGATTTGTTCAAGGTCTTCAAAATTATTATACCTTAATTGAATGGTGTCTGGAAGAAGTGGTCGAAATGCAGTTTTAAAATATTCATCGCCCATTACACTTAAAGCCCCTTGCGTACTTCCATGATAACCTCCTATAAAAGAAATAATTTTTGTTCGCTTCGTCACACGCTTCGCTAGTTTCATCGCCCCTTCGGTGGCTTCCGCACCACTACTAGTGAAATAAACCGATTGTAAATTTTCTGGAAGTAAGCTTGTTAATGCTTTGGCATATTGCACTTGTGGTGCTTGTATAAATTCTCCATACACAATTACATGCATATACTTTTCAACCTGCTGCTGAATAGCCTTAATGACTTCGGGATGACTATGTCCAATATTGCAAACACTAAATCCTGCAATCATATCAACAAATTTTTTTCCATTCACATCCTTTATATAAATGCCTTCGGCAGAAGCCACTTCAATACCAATAGGTTTGTCTGAGGTTTGCGCCAAATGTTGAAAAAAGAGTTGTCTATTATTCATACTGGACATAATAACTATTAAATTGCAGTACAAAAGTCGCATTTTTATGGCAACCATACTAACTGTTCAAGGGAAAGATCCACAATTTGGTGAAAATTGTTTTATAGCACCCAATGCCACCATTGCAGGCGATGTCACTATGGGCAGTGATTGCTCCATTTGGTTCAATGCCGTACTTAGAGGTGATGTTCATTATATTAAAATGGGCAATAAGGTAAATGTACAGGACGGCGCTGTGGTGCATTGTACCTACTTAAAACATCCCACCAATATTGGCAATAATGTTTCCATTGGACATAATGCGCTGGTGCATGGTTGCACTATACATGATAATGTATTAATAGGTATGGGTAGTATTGTGATGGATGGATGCGTAGTACATTCTAATTCCATTATTGCTGCGGGTGCCGTGGTTTTAGAAGGAACCATTGTAGAAGAAGGAAGTATTTATGCAGGCGTGCCGGCTAAAAAAGTAAAAATGGTATCTGAGGCCATGATCACTGGCGAGATTAATAGAATTGCTGATAACTATGTAAAATATTCAAGTTGGTTTGAGGCTTACAACGATGCGAAAAATAAAGACTAAAATAATTACTAAAACTAGTACTAAAAAATTTATACTGAAACTAATACATGGGTCCTTGCATGCCATGCCATAAATCGACATAGCTATAAAAACGGGCTTCGGTAATAATACCTTTTTCTACCGCTGCTTTCACTGCACAACCCGGTTCATTAATATGTTGGCAATTATTAAATTGGCAGCTATTCATTTTAGCACGCATCTCTGGAAAGTACTGCGCTAATTCTTCTTTTTCTAAATTCACCAAACCTAATTCTCTCATACCCGGCGTGTCAATCACAGCGCCCCCTTCAGGCAAATCATACATTTGCGCAAAAGTAGTGGTATGTAACCCTTTCCCACTCCAATCACTTACTTCTTGGGTGGTTAAATCTAAATGCGGAAATAAGAAATTAATTAAAGAAGATTTTCCTACTCCACTATGTCCACTAATTAAAGTGGTTTTATTTTCTAATATTTTTTGAACCTTATCCAACCCTTCTTTTTTCTCCACGCTTATTAAATAAACTTGATAGCCAATCGCTTCATACATACTTTTCATTGTTTCATAAGTATGCATTTCTTTTTCACCATAGATATCCGATTTATTAAAAACAATAATAGCTGGAATATGAAAAGCTTCGCAAGAAATTAAAAAGCGGTCTATAAAACCTTGGGAAGTTTTAGGAGATTTTAAAGTGCACAGTAAAATAGATTGATCCAAGTTGGAAGCAATAATATGTTGTTGTCTTTTATTATGAGGCGACTGCCTTGCTACATAATTATTTCGATCAAGAATTTCAGAAATCATCACCGTTCCACGCTCCTCATCTTCCATCTCATATTCTACCCAATCGCCCACCGCAATAGGGTTGGTGGAGGTAATATTGTCTAACTTAATCACCCCTTTAATACGGGCCTGATAAAACAGTCCCGCCTCGGATTTGACCAAATACCAACTACCAGTAGACTTATAAATACGTGCTTTCATGCTCTGCGAAGATAAAAGTATTTGTTAAGAACTACACTACCCAAAAAGCAGCACAAATTCAATATCTTTGCGCCATGAGTCAATTTGCACATGATAAAGTGGTTCCCTATAGCCAAAGCAATGCCGAAAAGAAAGAACAGGTAGCTACTATGTTTGATTCTATTGCAAAGCGTTACGATTTTTTGAACCGTTTTTTAAGCCTGGGTATTGACCAGGGATGGCGTAAAAAGGCCATCGCTTATTTGAATGATAAAAAAATTAATCATTTATTAGATATTGCAACGGGCACGGCCGACATGGCCCTAATGGCTAATAGTCAAATTCATCCAGGTAAAATTACCGGTATTGATATTTCAGAAGGGATGATGCAGTATGGGAGAATTAAAATTCAGCAAAAAGGATTGAGCGAAAAAATACAATTAAGTTTGGGCGATAGCACAGCCATTCCATTTGAAGCTTCCACATTTGATGGAGCCATGGTAGCCTTTGGAGTTCGCAATTTCGCCAATTTAAAAAAAGGCTTAGAGGAAATTCACCGCGTTTTAACGCCAGGAAGTAAACTCGTTATTTTAGAATTTTCACAACCTTCTAGTTTTTGGTTTAAGCCTATTTATACTTTTTACATGAAATGGGTAACGCCAACCATTGGAAAATTATTTTCAGGCAACAAAGAAGCTTACGCCTACTTAAATGAAAGTGTCATTGCTTTTCCAGAAGGCGCTGCTTTTTTAACTATATTAGAGCAAGCAGGTTTTAAAAATGTTTCACAACAAAAATTAAGTTTAGGCATATGCAGCATTTACTGCGCAAGCAAATAATCACGGGAGCCTTACTGCTTTGCATTTCTTTTGCGTCTTTAGCGCAAAGAGGCGAAGTATATCAACCCTTCCATGACGAACTGCCTTATTATTTAGGAATGAGTATTGGCCTAAATAATAACTACCTCAATTTTAATAGAAATATTGATTTCATTCGACCTAATTCAACTGCTGTAAGCAGTATTAATCCAATAAATAATTTAGCCTTAAACCTGGGGCTGAGTGGAACATTAAGATTAAGTAAGCATACCTTACTTAGATTAAACCCCACTGTACTTATTGCAGGTTCAAAAAATTTATACACGTTTACAAAAAGAAATAACCCAACAGATACCCAAACAATGAATGCAGCTTCTGCTATTATCAATATTCCTTTGGCTATAAAAATTGAATCTGATAGGTATAATGCATTTCATTTTACAGATATAATGCGTCACTATGTTTTTTTAGGTGGTAAAATTGATTACGATTTATTAGGATCCAACAGGTCTGTTATACTAAGTAAAAACACGGCAACCAGCAGCAGAATGCCTTATAATAATACACTGAATGGACTTGAATATGGTTATGAATTGGGCCTAGGGATTAGTTTTTATTTACCCTACGCCACTGTATCGCCTGAAGTAAAATTTAGTTACGGATTAAGAAATTTAAATAAAGGCGATGCGCTTTTATCAAGCATTCGAGATGTCACTGGTAACTTTGTTTATTTTACCATTCATATAGAAAACTAAATGAGTATGAATACCTACTTAATAAAAAATACCCAAATAGTCAATGAAGGCAAAACTATTCAAGCAGATGTCTTGATTAAAAACGGCCGCATTGAAAAAATAGCAAGCCAAATAGATACCAAGGGTGCAATTACAGAAATCAATGGGGAGAATCAATTTTTATTACCAGGTGTTATAGATGATCAAGTGCATTTTAGAGAGCCCGGCTTAACCCATAAAGCCAATATTTATAGCGAAGCCAAGGCAGCGGTAGCAGGCGGTACCACCAGTTTTATGGAAATGCCCAATACACAGCCACCCGTATTTACACAAGCATTACTTGAAGATAAATATCAGATTGGCGCCAATACATCGCTTGCCAATTATTCTTTTTACATGGGTACTTCTCAGGATAACTTGGAAGAAATTTTAAAGACCAATGAAAAGAAAAAGGATGTCTGTGGTATTAAGATATTCATGGGCTCTTCTACTGGAAACTTATTAGTAGAAAACCCATTGGTACTTGAAAAAATATTTGGAGGCACTGAACTTTTAATTGCCACACATTGTGAAGAAGAAAGTCTGATTAAAAGAAATAAAGCGGCATTAGAAGCCATCAAACCAATTTTAGAGCCAGCAGACCATCCAATTATTAGAGATGAAGAAGTTTGTTTTGAATCTTCTTTCAAAGCTATTCAACTTGCCAAAAAATTCGATGCAAGATTACATATTCTGCATATTAGTACTGCTAAAGAATTACAATTATTCTCCAACTTAAGAACTTTAGCAGATAAAAGAATTACGGCAGAAGTTTGTGTACATCATTTACATTTCACTGCCAACGATTATGCTTCTTTAGGCAACTTCATTAAATGCAATCCTGCCATTAAAGCACCAGAAAATAAAAAGGCATTATGGGAAGGTTTATTGAATGATCAATTAGATGTGATTGCTACCGACCACGCACCACATACCCTTGCAGAGAAACAAGAAGCCTATGCGCATGCACATGCAGGCCTGCCCTTGGTTCAACATGGCCTTATGCTTATGCTTAAATATGTGGAAGAAGGAAAAATAAGTATGGAGAAAATGGTTGAAAAAATGAGTCATGCAGTAGCTACCTGTTTTGAAATTAAAGACCGAGGTTTTATTAGAGAAGGATACCACGCCGATTTAGTACTCGTAAAAAAAGCGCCTTATACAGTTAGTAAAGAAAATATTTTATACCACTGCGGATGGAGCCCCTTTGAAGGTAATAGCTTTCCTTATCAAATCAACACCACATTTGTAAATGGTTATAAAGTATACCATGAAGGCGTATTTAACGAAGCGCAAAAAGGACAACGCCTTCAATTTACAAGAAGCTAAAACTAAGTTTTATGCAGGTGGATAAAATTACTTTAAAAGATATTGGCTTATTTGATAACGAAGAGTCCGCTGGTTTAATCTCACATCTTAATTTTTGCAAGTCCAATGGAGGTAAAATACAATTGGACCATTTTCTTTCTAGTCCATTATCAAGTATTCCTTCCATTGAGCAAAGACAAAATGCGATTGCCTATTTTATTGATCATATCCCTTTTGTAGAAGCATTAAAAATTACCAACGGCACTAGCTTGGTTATAGAGAAGTTTTTTGACACTGGTTTTAAAAGAATTCCTACACAAATTAGTTTGCCTGCTGCCTACTGGTATCAGTTCATGAGTGCCTCCGACTATTCCTTACTTCGTTATTCACTTGAGCATATAATTTTATTTTATGAAAATTTAAATAAATGGGTATCGGTATTTGAAACAATAAAAGACAACCCTATTATTGAAACGCTGGTGCAGAAAATAAAAAAATATACCCAGCACCCTTCCTTAGCTAGCCTACCTGCATCTAATAAGCTGGAGAACCCGCAGGCAGTACTTTCTTACTGTCATTTCTTTCTTTATCATTATAAAAATAATACCCTACAACTTTTAGAATATTACTATGAGTTAGATGCTTATTATAGCATGGCCATGGCTTCCAAAAATTACCATTTTGTTTTTCCTAGATGGCTAGAAAATCATACACCTATTTTTGAAGTGACTGCCGCCATTCACCCCTTAGTGACAAATGCTGTAGACAACAAGCTTTCACTTAGCCATCAAAGTAATTTACTTTTTTTAACGGGTGCAAATATGGCAGGCAAAAGCACATTTATTAAAACCATCGGCATTGTTTTATACCTAGCCCATGTGGGTATTGGCGTGCCTGCGAAAAAATTAGAACTAACATTATTTGATGGCCTTATTACCAATTTAACAATTGCCGACAATATAGTGAAAGGAGAAAGTTATTTTTTCAACGAAGTGCAAAGAATAAAAAATACCATTGAAAAAATAATAGATGGAAAAAAATATTTTGTTTTAATTGACGAATTATTCAAAGGTACCAATATTCAAGATGCTATGAAATGCAGCAGTGCCGTTATTGAGGGTTTACAAAATTTAAGAAATAGTTTATTTATTATCTCCACACATTTATACGAAATAAGCGATGGCTTAAAAGGTTTTAGCAATATTCAGTTTAGTTATTTTGAAACAGCCGTGCAAGAAAAAGAATTGATTTTTCATTATCAATTAAAAGAAGGCGTTAGTCAAGACAGACTCGGCTATTTAATCCTAGAAAGAGAAGGTGTGGTAGACCTGCTAAAAAACATTAGCAAAAACAAGTATTAATACTTTCAATTCGCTTTAGTATCTAGTTTAGTTTCAAGCAAAAAGATGCTTGTAAAAACAAAGGGTAGCGCTATTGTGGGCATTGACGCTGTTACCATTACCATTGAAGTAAATGTTAGTATGGGCCAGGGCTATTGTATAGTGGGCCTTCCCGACAATGCTGTTAAAGAAAGTTTAGACAGAACCGAAAGTGCCATCAAGTCCAATGGCTTTCATATGCCACGCACAAAACTGGTTATCAATTTATCACCCGCCGATTTAAAAAAATCGGGAGCTGCTTTTGATTTACCCATTGCCATTGGCATATTAGCAGCCTCGGAACAAATTACCCAACCCTCCCTTATTGAAAAATATTTATTCATGGGTGAACTAGGACTGGATGGGAGTTTATACCCCATTAAAGGCATACTTGCCATGGCTATGCAAGCTAAAGCAGAAGGCTTTGCTGCCATGGTTATTCCTGCACAAAATGCTGCAGAAGCACTAATGGTAGAAGGCATACCCGTTTATGCTTTTTCTTCTTTAAATGAAGTGGTTTATTTTTTAAATAATCCTTGCTATGAAAAAGAATATAGCCATCAAGAAGACAGTGCTATGCTCAGCGAAAAAATACAAACCAATTCCATCCCCGATTTTGCAGATATAAAAGGGCAATCAGAGGCTAAGCGTGCTTTAGAAATTGCCAGTGCAGGAGGACATAATCTTATAATGATAGGACCACCCGGTGCAGGAAAAACCATGCTTTCAAAAAGTATCGTTTCTATTTTACCTCCCTTAAATAAAAATGAGGCACTTGAAACCAGTAAAATTTATAGTGTTTCTGGAAAAGTTCCTTTACAAAATAAACTTATAAGTAACCGTCCATTTAGACAACCCCATCATAGTTTATCAGCTATTGCTATGATTGGTGGAGGAGGCTACCCTCAACCTGGGGAAATCTCTTTAGCGCATAATGGCGTTTTATTTTTAGACGAATTACCTGAATTCAATAAATCGGTGATTGAAGTGCTAAGACAACCCATGGAAGCTGGTATAGTAAGCATTGCTAGGGCTAAAATGACAGTCAATTTCCCTGCCAGATTTATGTTACTAGCAGCCATGAACCCTTGACCCTGTGGTTATTATAACCATCCGCAAAAAGCCTGTCATTGCAGTAGTTCGCAAGTACAGAAATACCTGCATAAAATTTCTGGACCCTTATTAGATAGAATTGATTTACATATTGAAGTAAGTCCTGTACCCTATCATGAACTTATTAAAATCGAAACCGCTGAAAATTCTATTGAAATTGCCAAAAGAGTCGAATTAGCAAGAGCCATTCAATTAGATAGGTTCAAAAACGAAGTAGGTATTTACACAAATGCACAAATGAATGAGACTTTATTAAAAAAATGGGCTGTTCTTTCTGCCCCTGCAGAAAAACTATTGGCATTAGCCATGGAAAAATTTCAATTAAGCGCTAGGGCCTATGATAGAATTAGAAAACTGAGTCGAACAATTGCCGATTTAGAAGGCAGTTCCACCTTAAAACAAGAGCATATTAGTGAAGCCATCCAATATCGCAACTTAGACAGATCTACCTGGGGTCAATTTAAAAATTAAGGGCAAAAAAAGTTAAAACAGTTAGTATTGTCCTGTTTTTAGCATGACTAGAGTGCAGGCATCAATGGTTTGAATTCCTTTTTCAATTGCCAAAGCATTCAAAATTGGATTTTCAGTACCCGGATTAAATATAATTCTTCTTGGTTTCAAATCTAAAATAGCATTATAATAGGCTTCTTGCGCCGATGGGCCCAAATACAGGGTGACAGTGTCTATGCTTTCACTAGTTGGCCATTCATTAATGATAGGTGTAGTAAGAATTTCCCCTTTTTTTATTCCAAATGGATAAACAGCATGTCCTTTTTCAACCAATAAGGCAGTTGCCATAAAACTATATCTTTCAGGATTGGGTGTTGCTCCAAGAATGAATGTAATGGGTGCTTTCATTTTACAAAGCTATTACAAAAAATGAAAATGTTTTAATATAGTTCAATAAAACGATGTAATTTTATAGCCTAATTCGTTTACACAAAATCAAATTTACAAAAATGGCAAAGTCAAGTAAGAAGAAAGTAGCTACCAAAAAGAAAGTAGCCCCTAAGAAAAAAGGAACAGCAAAAAAAACAACTAAAAAAGCAGCACCTAAAAAGAAAGTAGCTTCTAAGAAAAAAGTAGCCGTAAAAAAGACGGTAAAAAAAGCAGCTAAAAAAGCGGTAAAAAAAACAACTAAAAAAGCAGCACCTAAAAAGAAAGTAGCTCCAAAAAAAGCCACTAAAAAAGTAGCCCCTAAGAAAACTGTGAAAAAAGCAGTTAAAAAAGCGGCTCCTAAAAAGAAGGTAGCTCCAAAGAAAAAAGTAGTTATGCCTGTAGCAGTAGCTCCAGTAGTAGCGCCTACTTTATTTACTGAACCAACAACAAATTCGACGCCTACAGTTTAGTAAAAAAAACTTAAATTACAATCCCGCCCCGTTTCCGATTTTTCGGGTAAGGCGGGATTTTTTATTTTTAATATAAATTCATTTTTATGCGTATTATTTTAATGTTACTATGTTTTCCTTTTTTCTTGCAAGCACAAACTAATTCAATTGCAGAAAAAACAAAGACCATGGAATTACATAAGGGCTATTTTAATTACTACTGGGATGCTGCACAAGGAAAAATTTTCATTGCAGTAGATAAATTAGAAACTCCATTTCTATATGTGAACTCTTTACCTGCTGGTCTAGGATCCAATGATATTGGGCTTGACAGAGGACAAATTGGTGATTCACGTATTGTGTATTTTCAACGTGTTGGTAAAAAACTATTGCTAACTCAACCTAATACGGACTACCGCGCTGTTACCAGCGACCCTAGAGAACAAAAAGCAGTGAATGAATCTTTCGCACAATCTATCTTGTTTAGTTTTACCATTGAAGCGGAAGAAGCTAATACCTTGTTAGTAGATGCCACTCCTTTTTTATTAAGAGATGCACATGGCGCAGCAGATAGAATTAGAAAAATGAAACAAGGCACTTACAGTTTAAATGAAGGCCGTTCCGCTATTTATATAACCAACACTAAAAACTTTCCTAAAAATTCAGAGTTTGAAGCTACCCTTACTTTTGTGGGCGGTTCCGATGCAGGTAGGTTTGTTCAAGCCGTTGCTCCTTCAGTGGAAGCCATTACCCTTCGCATGCACCATAGCTTTGTTGAACTTCCAGATAATAATTATCAACCCAGAAAATACGATATTAGAAGTGGTTATTTTGGAAATAGTTATTTCGATTACGGAAGCGATATAAGTGAACCCATTGAAAAAATGGTGATTAATAGACATCGTCTATTTAAAAAAGATCCTACTGCCGCTATGAGCGAACCCGTTAAACCCATTATATATTATTTAGACAATGGCACACCCGAACCTATTCGATCTGCTTTATTAGAAGGTGCAAGATGGTGGAACCAAGCGTATGAAGCGGCTGGATATAAAAATGCATTTCAAGTGCAAGTACTTCCCGATTCCGCCGACCCTATGGATATCAGGTACAATATGATTAACTGGGTTCACCGTTCTACGCGTGGCTGGAGCTACGGCGCTACCATCTCTGATCCAAGAACAGGTGAAATTATTAAAGGTCAAGTTACCTTAGGTTCTTTAAGAGTGCGTCAAGACTATTTAATTTTTACAGCCCTTTTGTCTCCTTATATTAATGGCAAACCTGTTACAGATAAAATGAGAACAGCTGCCATTCACAGATTAAGACAATTAGCCGCACACGAAGTGGGTCATACTTTAGGACTTCAACATAATTATGCTTCTAGCTTTAATGATCGTGCTTCTGTAATGGACTATCCTCATCCTAATATTTTCGTGAATGAAAAAGGGGAGATAGATTTTTCTAAAATTTATACCAATGAAATTGGTGCCTGGGATAAGCGAGCTATAATGTATGGCTATCAAGATTTTGGGAAAGGGGTGAACGAAACGCCTTTGCTACAAAATATGTTAGCAGAAAATTCTAAAAATGGTTTACTCTTTATTGCCGATGCAGATGCGAGAGCTGCCAGTGGTTTTCATCCTTATGCGCATTTATGGGATAATCAATCCGATGCTGTTGCAGGCTTAGACCAAGCAATGGCCGTAAGAAAAAAAGGTATGGAACAGTTTAGCGAAGAAGCCATTACAAATTTTACCCCACTTGCTAAACTAGAAGATGTACTTGTGCCATTATATAATTACCACCGTTACCAATATGAAGCAGTGACTAAATTAATTGGTGGTATGAATTATAATTATAGTGTAAGAGGCGACGCCAATCAAATTAAACCCACTATTTTATCGAATGCTATTCAACAAAAAGCATTAGACGCTGCGGTAAATTGTTTGTCGGCCACTACCCTTATCATACCAGAGAGAATTTTACAATTAATACCACCCCGCCCTCCTATGTATTATGGCGTAGGTGAATTATTTGATAAAAGAACAGGTATGAGTTTTGATGCCTTAGCCGCAGCAGAAGCCCTTAGCGATTTTGAACTAGGATTTTTATTCAATGTAGAAAGAGCCAATAGATTAGTACAAAATAAAGCAAGAGCGAATGCTATTGGTTTTGATAATGTTGTGGATGCGGTATTAAAAAACACATGGTATACAAATATTCCTAATGGTTTAGAAGGAAGTATTCATAGTCAAACCCAACAATTAGTGCTTACTTGGTTAATGGGTGTAGGTCAAAGCACAGAAGCCAATTATGAAGTAAGGGCTATATGTAATGATAGAATAAAAGAATTGAAAGCAAAATTAACTACATGGGTAAAAACAGATACTGCTCATAAAGCGCATTATGCATATGCTCTTGAAAGAATAAATAATCCAAAAGATATTACACTGCCTAGTCCTACCACTATGGCGCCAGGGGCACCTATTGGATGTGATTTAGATTAAGAAAAAAAATTAGAGTGTAAAAAAATCGAGGGGCCCGTTTATGGGGCCCCTAGAAAAAATCATTAGAGGAAAATTTATTGGAGCTTATATTTCATAAAGCTCCAATAAATTACACAAACATTCTTATAGGTTCTTCTAAATAAGCTTTTAAAGTTTGTAAGAAAGCCGATCCTGTTGCACCATCTACTACTCTATGGTCGCAACTTAAAGTTACATTCATTACATTGCCTGGTACAATTTGACCATTTTTCACTACAGGCTCTTGCGCAATACCACCTACTGCTAGTATACAAGCATCGGGAGGATTAATAATAGCTGTGAATGAATCTATTCCAAACATACCTAAATTAGAAATGGTAAATGTGCTTCCTTCCCAATCTGAAGGTTGCAATTTTTTATCTTTTGCTTTTTTAGCAAACTCTTTTACAGATACACTTATTTCATCCAAAGAAAGTCCGTCTGCAAAACGAAGTACAGGAACCAATAATCCTTCGTCAACTGCCACAGCAATACCAATATTCACATGATGGTTCTCGCGAATCACATCGCCTAACCAACTACTATTTACTTTAGGATGTTGTTTCAAAGAAAGTGCTACTGCTTTTACAATAAAATCGTTGAAGCTAATTTTAACAGGTGCTGTTTCATTCACTACAGTTCTTGCAGCAATGGTAGCATCCATGTTAATTTTCATGGTTAAGTAAAAATGTGGCGCCGTAAATAAACTTTCGCTTAAACGTCTCGCAATGGTTTTACGCATTTGCGAAACCGGTGTATCCACAAAACTTACTTGGCCTACGAAATTTGTATTTTTAGGAGCTGCTGCTCTTGCAGTACTTGAAGTATTGCTAGCAGGCTTATAATTTTCTAAATCTGTTCTTGTAATTCTTCCATGCTCACCTGTACCTTGCACATATTTTAAATCTATCCCTTTTTCTTTTGCAATTTTCTTGGCTAATGGGGAAGCAAATATTCTTCCTTCATTTACTACAGTGGCAGATGCAGTTGTAGTTGTTGGAGCAGGTGCTGGTGATGAAGCTGGGCTTGATGTTGGCGCTGCAGCAGGACTAGCAGGCTTAGGCGCTTCAGTACTTGATGGCGCTTTGATAGACTTTACAATGCTATCAATATCTAAACCAGGTTGTCCAATAATACATAATAGTTGATTCACTAATATTTTCTCACCTGCTTGTGCGCCTTGGTATAATAAAATACCATCTTTATAAGATTCCAATTCCATGGTGGCTTTATCTGTTTCGATATCGGCCAACACTTCTCCTTTTGCTACTTTATCTCCTAGATTTTTATGCCAACCTGCAATCACACCTTCTGTCATGGTATCACTTAAACGTGGCATTAATACCACTTCTTCCATATTGCTTGCATCAATACTATTTGTAGTTGTTGCTGGACTTGTAGTTGGTACGTCAGGAGTTGCAGGAGCAGTAGTGCTTGCTGTTGCAGTCGAACTTGCAGCAGGGGAAGCGCCTTGCGTATTCGCTGCAATAAGTGCAGAAATATCTTCTCCTTGTTTTCCAAAAATGGCTAGTAAATCATTCACTTGTAATTTGCCTCCACGAGGAGTACCAATATGCAATAAAATGCCATCTTGATAGCTCTCCAATTCCATGGTGGCTTTGTCCGTTTCAATTTCAGCTAGTAAGTCTCCTTTTTTAACGGTATCCCCCACATTTTTATGCCAAGCTGCTACCACACCTTCGGTCATGGTATCACTTAAACGGGGCATTAATATTGCTTCAGCCATAGGTTAAAGGGATGTTTTGTAATTAGGCGTGAAATTACATCAAAAATGTTTTTTTTCCCACCAGAAAACGCAATTTTCTATCAAAAAGAGGCTAAAAACAGGGCTATTTAAGTAAAAGCCTTGATTCTATTGACCCTGTGCCAAACTATAGGCTTTTTTGTCGGCCCACATGTTCAAAATTTCTAAAGAGCAAATCTTAAAATTAACAGCTAAGGCACGGTATAAATCAATCACATCATCTTGAGAAAGTGGCGATTCATTTACTGTTTCATAACGACAATAGTATTGATTAATTAAGTTGGTAAATACAGAACCTGAAGGCCAAACCTGTGTTCCTCTGTTGGTAATAGTGACAAGTTTTAAAGTAGCACTGGCATGCAATAAACATTTATCTGCAATAACTTGTGGTTGCTCTGCACTTTCAATAAAGAAATCTACTCCTACAATTTTATGATGATCATTTAAATCACTTTGTAACATTGGATTGCTTTCTAATTTAAAATTAGTAGGCGTTACATAAAAATTAGCTAGACTTGGTTTTGGATTATGACTAGGCAGTTTACCAAAATTTTGAATCACCGCTTGCGCAAAGGCTGTAGTAGATAAAGATGCAGTAGCGCGATCTCCAAAATCGCCAGTATGCACACCGGATTCTAAAGTATACAATAATGCATTTTCAATGGTAGCTGCTTGTTCCATTAAACCTAAATGATGCAACATACCTAAACCACTTAATAATAAAGCAGTGGGGTTCGCAATATTTTTTCCAGCAATATCTGGAGCGGTACCATGCACGGCTTCAAATATAGAAATATGATCTCCAATATTAGCAGAAGGCGCAAAACCAAGCCCACCAACTAATCCAGCGCATAAATCACTCACAATATCTCCTTGTAAATTCGTTAATACCACTACATCAAATAAGTCTGGACGGCTTACTAATTTCATACAAAGGTCATCTACAATAACGTCATCTGCTTTTAATTCAGGATATTCTTTCGCTACTTCTTTAAATACTTCTAAAAACAAACCATCTGTTAATTTCATGATGTTTGCTTTATGTCCACAAGTAATACGCTTGGCTCCTTTTTTCTTTGCCATCTCAAATGCATAACGAATAACTTGCATGCTACCTGGTCTTGTAATAAATCGACGACCCAAGGCCACATCTTGTGTTAACATATGTTCAATACCTCCATAGGTATCTTCAATATTTTCTCTAACAATAGTAATATCAATAGGAATACCTGCTTTACTAAAAACAGTATCTACACCACTTAATGTTTGAAAAGTTCTTTTATTTGCGTAGGTGTTCCAAGTTTTACGCGCAGTTACATTTACACTTTTCACGCCCTTGCCTTTTGGCGTCTCCATGGGGCCTTTAAAAAGAATACCTAAATCTTCAATGGTATCCTTCGCTTCTGCTGTCATACCATTACTAAATCCTTTGTCAAAAACCCATTTTCCCATATCCACAAAATCGTATTCCAAAGGTACTTTGGCGGCATTAAACACATCAATTACGGCGTCCATAATTTCTGGGCCGATACCGTCTCCTTTAGCTACTGCGATCTTCATTGTGACTGATTTTATTAGATTTTTACCACATTACCCAATACGTAATGCATTAGTTTTCGCAAAGTTACGCGACTTAGGGGGTCTAATAAAAAAATAGAGGGTTTTTTTATATAATCGGGGCAAATTTTTGGTACTTTTATCCCGCAGTATTCTCTGCAAAAGTACTTATTGACGTTAATTCTTATGGTCTCTAAAATTTCAGAAGGCGTAGAGGTTAGTATCGAGACTTTTTACCAAAAAGACTACAGCAATCCTTTGCAAAATGAATACATGTTTGCTTACAGAATTACCATCGAAAATCACAATTCATTTCCCGTTAAATTATTGAGACGTTTCTGGGAAGTATTTGATAGCAATAGTGAACACCGAATTGTTGAAGGCGAAGGTGTGGTAGGTGTACAACCTTTAATTATGCCAGGTAAACATTATCAGTATGTAAGTGGCTGTCACTTAAAAAGTGAATTAGGTAAAATGCAAGGTTATTATACCATGGAGAATATTGAAACCAAGGATTTAATCAATGTCAATATTCCAGCCTTTAAAATGGCTGCGCCAGTTAAATTAAACTAAGCCTACCTTTGGCCCATGAAAATTTGTATCGCACAACAAAATTATCACATTGGCAATTTTGAACAGAACACTACCAAAATGCTTTGCGCCATTGATGAGGCCAAAAAGCAAGGTGCGGATTTAATTTTATTTAGTGAGATGAGTGTTTGCGGCTATCCTGCCCGAGATTTTGTAGAGTTCAATGATTTTATTACTCAATGCTACGCACAAGTGGATATTATTAAAGAAGCGGCTGATACCATTGGTGTTTTAATTGGCAGCCCAGCACGCAATCCGAATAAAAAAGGAAAAGATTTATACAACGCTGCTTTTTTCTTGCACGATAAAAAAATTATTGCAGAAATTCATAAAACATTACTGCCTACTTACGATGTTTTTGACGAGAACAGATATTTTGAACCTGCCGATGATTGGAAAGTAGTTCTTTTTAAAGGAAAAAAATTAGCCATTACTATTTGTGAAGATATTTGGAACTTAGGGGATAACCCACTGTACCGAATTTGTCCGATGGATAAAATGATGGAGCAGTCTCCTGATATTTTATTAAACCTAAGTGCTTCTCCTTTTGATTATACGCATGATGAAGATAGAAAGGCAACTATTAAAGCCAATGTATTAAAATATAAGATTCCTTTATTTTACTGCAATGCTGTGGGAAGTCAAACAGAGATTGTATTTGACGGAGGTTCTTTTGCTTTTGATAAAATGGCAAATCTTTGCGGAGCACTTCCTATGTTTGAATCGGCGATGGAAATATTTGAATGCACAGAGGAGGGTATGATTAATGCACCTATTATTGAACCTGCTGCAAGAGTGCCCAATAAAGAATTGAATCCGCTTACTTTAGAGCCCGCTTTAAATATTGACCAAGTATATAAAGCCTTGGTCTTAGGCGTGAGAGATTATTTTACTAAAATGGGTTTTACAAAAGCTATACTTGGTTCATCAGGTGGCATTGATTCAGCAGTTACCTTAGCCATTGCGTGTGAAGCCTTAGGTGCTGAAAATGTGAGAGCTATATTAATGCCTTCTGCTTATTCTACTAGCCATTCAGTAGACGACGCTGTAGCCTTAAGTAAAAATTTACAAAACCCTTACGATACCATTGCCATTAAAGAAGTGTATGAAAGTTTTTTACATACATTAAAGCCATTATTCAAAGACTTACCTTTTTCTTTAGCAGAAGAAAATATACAAAGCAGGTCGAGAGGAAATATTTTAATGGCCATTGCCAATAAATTCGGCTATGTGTTATTAAATACTTCTAACAAAAGTGAACTCGCTACTGGTTATGGTACTTTATATGGAGATATGGCAGGTGGCTTGGGTGTACTTGGCGATTGCTATAAAATGCAAGTGTATGAACTAGCTAAATATATAAATCGTAGTAAAGAAATAATTCCAGCACATATTATTACTAAGGCACCTAGTGCTGAATTAAGACCCGATCAAAAAGACAGCGATAGTTTACCCGCCTATGAGATACTTGATCAAATACTTTTTCAATACATAGAAAAAAGAGCCGATCCTTCTAGCATTAAGGCCCTTGGCTTTGACAGTGCACTGGTAGATAAGACTTTAAAAATGGTGAACACCAACGAATATAAAAGAAATCAATTCTGTCCTATTATTCGTATTTCTCCTAAAGCCTTTGGTGTAGGAAGACGCGTGCCCATTGTGGCTAAATATTTAAATTAGTCATTTAATTGCATAAGGATACCGTACCAATGAATACCTAAGTAGCTAATTGGGATGATTGTTTTATTTACTATATTGTACTTATAAATTTAAATCCTTTTAAAGAAGATGAAAAAAATATGCATACTTGTTCTTGTTGCCCTCATCGCGAACATGCCATTGGTGGTATTAGCCCAAAACAAAAAAGAAATATTACCTGGCGCTTATCAAAGCGAAAAGTATATTCCTTTATTGTTAAATAAAAGAGTAGGCGTATTCACCAACCATACGGCCATCGTAAATAAAAAACATTTAATTGATACCTTATTAGCCCAAGGCATACATATTCAAAAAATATTTACACCAGAACATGGCCTAAGAGGAACTGCAGATGCGGGAGAAGAAACCAAGGATGGCAACGACCCTGCAACAGGTATTAAAATTGTGTCTTTGTATGGAAAAAAATACGGACCTGATTCTACTGATTTAGCAGATATTGATGTACTCGTTTTTGATATACAAGATGTGGGTTCTCGTTTTTACACTTACATCTCTTCTTTACAATATTTTATGGAAGCTGCTAAAGAAAATAATAAACCCCTTATTATTTTAGACAGACCCAACCCCAATGGACATTATGTAGACGGACCTGTTTTAGATAAAGCCTTCTCTAGCTTTGTAGGAAAAAATACAATTCCTATTGTATATGGCATGACTATTGGAGAATATGCTACCATGCTGAATGGAGAAAACTGGTTAAAAATAAATACGAATACCAATTGGTCGCTTACCATTATTGCTTGCAAAAATTACGATCACCGCTCTATGTATACATTTAATATAGCGCCCTCTCCTAACCTACCGGATATGCAATCCATTTATTGGTATCCTAGTACTTGTTTAGTGGAAGGTACTATACTCAGTGAAGGAAGAGGCACAGCACACGCATTTGCCTATATTGGACATCCCCTTCTTACAAATAAAAACTTTTCTTTTACACCTGTTGCTAGAGTAGGCGCCACGCAACCTAAATTAAAGGATCAATTATGTTATGGATGGGACTTGACTAAAACAAAGCCGCCGCATACCAGTATAGATCTTGAATTAATTTTAGAAATGTACAAGGCCTACCCACAAAAAGATTCTTTTTTTATTCATACCACCGGTAATACCCCACGCGATTATTTCTTTAATAAATTAGCGGGCAATAGTATACTCATGGAGCAAATTAAAAATGGACTTTCCGCTACTGCTATAAGAGCTAGTTGGCAAAAAGACCTATCTAATTTTAAAATGATTAGAAAGAAATATTTATTGTATAAAGATTTTGAATAAGCAAATAGTACGCTGGAAGATTACACTAGAAGCTTATGTTAGAATAACAGACTAGCAATTTTCACGCATAAAAAAGGTCCTCTTCATCAGAGGACCTTTTTTATGCGTATTTTTATGTGCTTTTTTAGTTAAGCACTATTTAAAAATATTTCTTGCCATCAAAACAATTAATTCCCAATAATAGGTATCATTAATTTATGTACCGCTTCATTTAAGGCTTTGACACCTTCATTCTTTAGTGTTTCATACTTTTTCAATTGCTCATCTACTTGGGCTTTTAACTCAGCATAGGTTTCTTTTACTTGCTTAGTAGGTGCTACATAGCCTGCTGCTGCAGATTCAAATACACCTGCAATTTTATCGTCTAAACGAATTGGGAAGTTTAAAACATCCTGCCCGCTCTTTGCCTTGGTTTGGTGTAAAGCTTCTTCAATTGTTTTAAGACTAGCTAATAATGCTTCGCTTTGCTTTTGGAAACTAGAATCCTTGGTTTTCTTTTGTAAGACTTGTACTTGCCCACGAATTTCTTTAATACCTTTTAAAGTCTTCATGATGGTATTAAAACTAGCAGCTACTTCTAATAAGAATTGCTCCTGTGCTTTTAAATCGGCATCAGATACTTTATAATTAGGATCTGCTATAATTGTGAAAGGATACTCCGTTACCGTATTATCAATGGTCACTTTTGCAGTGTATTTACCAGGAGCTGCTAATACAGGGCTGGTTGAACCATTCCAAAGTATCAAACTTGCGTCTGGCTTATCTATTTCAGTATGGTACATATTCCATACAAAAGTTTGAAATCCAGCCTCTATACTTGGTCCACCGGCATCATTTTGGTTAAACGTTTTAATGAGTTTCTTTTGATCATCTAGTATGCTTATCAATACTCTTGTAGAATCATTTGCGCCTGTAGCCTTCCAATAATTAATAACCACTCCTTTTGCAGGATTTGTTCCCACATTGGCAGGCATACTCGCTTTGGCACCACGATTACGACGTCCCCCCATTTGAGGTGGCACACGATAGGCATTCGCAACAGGGAATACTTTTGAAGATGTGGCATTGCTTGCTTGATAATTTTCAATAAAAGATAAGTCATCTAAAATATATAAACTTCTACCTTGTGTACCCACAATTAAATTATTATCTCTAATTAATAAATCGGTGATAGGTGTAACCGGTAAATTTAATTGCAAAGGCTCCCAAGATTTTCCATCATTGATAGAAACGTACAAACCATATTCAGTTCCTGCAAACAAAACACCCGCCTTTCTTGGACTTGCCACAATAGCTCTTGTGAAATGCATTGGGTTAATGCCACTCGTAATTTTTTCCCAAGACTCACCATAATCATGTGTTACATATAAATAAGGAGTGAAGTCGTTCTAATTGGATCTATCTCTACTCTATTCCACATCATCCATTGTGGAATATCTTTAGGTGTTACATTTTTCCAAGTAGCACCCCCATCTTTACTTACATTAATTAAACCATCATCGCTTCCTGTCCATAATAAGTCTTTCTCTAATGGAGATTCAGCTGCTGTAAAAATGGTACAATAATATTCTACACTTGTATTGTCTTGTGTAATGGGACCTCCAGAACTTTTTTGACGACTCTTGTCATTTGTTGTTAAGTCGGGAGATAACATATTCCAACTTGCTCCTTCATTTTCTGTGGCAAATAAATGATTACCTGCAGTATACAATTTTTTAGGATTGTGTGGAGAAAAGAAAATTGGATGATTCCATTGAAAACGATATTTCATGGCTTCTGCACCTGCACCCATTGGATTGTCAGGCCAAACATTAATAACTCGATTCTCTCCCGTTTTATGATCGTATCTAGTGATTAAACCGCCATAAGATCCGCCATATACAATATCACTATTCGTTGGATCGGCAACAATATAGCCACTTTCACCACCGGCAGTGACATCAAAATCATTTTCTCCAATATAAGCACCATAGGTACTTGATAAAATTCTAAAAGCAGAATTGTCTTGTTGTGCCCCTAAAATTCTATAAGGGAAATGATTGTCCGTACTTAAACGATAAACTTGCACAGTGGGTTGGTTCATCACCGTGCTCCAATTTTTGGCACCATCTAAACTTACTTGCGCACCACCATCGTCTGAAACTATCATGCGCTTACCATTTTTTGGATCAATCCATAAGTCATGATGATCGCCGTGTGGGGTTCTTCCTGCTACAAAAGTTTTACCTCCATCACTTGACATCATAAAGTTTACATTCGGGCAGTAGATTTTATTTTCATCAGCTGGATCAATAAATACTTTTGTATAATACCATGCTCTTTGACGAATATTATTATCACTGTTTACTAATTCCCAAGTCTTACCTGCATTTTCAGACATATATAAACCACCGTCTTTATTTTCAATTAAAGCATATAGTTTATCGGTATTAGATTTGGCAACTGCAATAGCTGTAATTCCCCAAACACCTTTAGGAAAACCTTTATTGGTTTTAATAGAAGTCCAAGTATCCCCTCCATCTGTACTTTTAAATAAACCAGAACCTTCTCCGCCACTTTCTAAACTATAAGGTGTACGAATTAACTGCCAAGTACCTGCATATAAAATTTCAGGATTACTAGGATCAATTACTAAATCACTGGCACCTGTTTGTTCATTGACATACAGTACTTTTTTCCAGTTTTGTCCACCATCGGTACTTTTAAATACGCCTCTAGTTTCATTCGGTCCAAATAAATGACCCATGGCAGCAACCCAAATAATATCTGGATTTTTTGGATGCACTACAATTCTTACAATATGTCTTGCTTCTTTTAAGCCCATATTTTTCCAAGTCTTTCCATCATCTGTAGACTTCCACATCCCTCCTAAACCCTCGCTCACGTTACCTCTCATGCTATTCTCTCCTTCTCCTACATATACAATTGATTCATTAGTAGGTGCAATAGCAATGGCGCCAATAGTACCTCCAAAAAATCCATCAGAAATATTTTTCCAGTTATTACCAGCATCGGTGGTTTTCCAAACACCTCCTCCCGTGGCGCCCATGTAAAAAGTATTTACATCGGTATAGGAACCCACACCGGCAGCAGCTCTACCACCTCTGAAAGGACCCACCAGTCTAAAATTCTGTGCTTTAATAATGGGGTCTTGCTCTAAACTATTGGTAGCAACTGGTGCTGCTAATTTTTTCTTTTGCGCTTCTGCCTGATTGACAAAAATTAAAGTGCATAATGCAAGACCGATTAATAGAAATTTTTTCATACTTTTTATTTTATAGATTCATAATCCTTGAACTTCTTAATAGGAGTGGCTTCCACTAATTTTCTAAACTCAGCCCAATCCTTGGTAAAAAATTCATTTGCTTTTGTAATTACATTTTGAATCACTGTTTCAGCCTCTTGTAATTTTCTTTCTTCTTGTTCACCTGGCATGGTATTCTTACCACCAATTAACATAGAAGCGTCTCTTATAATTGAAATAGGTGTAATTACATCCACCGTACCATAACCTTGCTTTTCTTGCTTTTTACCAAAAATATATTCACGTAAATTTTTAGCAGTTTCAGTAATTTTTTTATGCGCTTTGTTTAAAGTATCCACCCCTTTGTCTTTTTTATCTTTCCATTCTGCTTTTAAATCTAATAGTAATGCATCTACCTCATCTAGTTGATCCATTACACTATTAAATTTATCCGCACTTGGTTGATGTTTTTCCATTAATGCATCTTGCTTTTTTACAACTTCTGTTCTATCAGCCAGTCTTGCATCTGCTTTCACTTCAATCCACATAGAATCTTTTTGTTTATTAGCCGTCACTACTACTTTATATTTTCCAGCAAGCACTGCTCTTCCTCTGTATTCTCTTTCTTCATCGGCATCAGCAGCGGCTTCTTCAGCCATTCTTCTGCCTCTTCCACCACCGCCCACTTTAGACATTCCTGCGGCACGTTTTCCTTTTTGCTCAAAGCCCCAATATTGTCTATTAAAACCAGAATCCACTTTGAAAGTTAAATTTCTAATCACAGAATCTTGTGCGTCTTTAATTTGCACTTTTACTTTTTTAACACTGTCCATTAAATAAACAGTGAAAGGATATCCTGATGGACGATTTTCTGCATCATACATTCCCCAAGTGCTCCACTCATAAGATGAATTTTTATAAGAAGCATTGATCACTGCACTAGGCGCAGAAACAAAGAAGTTACTTGCTAAGCCTTTATTATGTGCCAACTTACGAAGTGGTTTGATATCGTCTAATACCCATAAAGCACGGCCAAATGTGGCAATGGCTAAATCGGCTTCTCTTTCTTGAATCGCAAAATCATAAGTAGATACAGAAGGGTATCCGTTTTTCCATTGTTGGAAATTTTCTGCATTATCTAAACTTACATACATGCCTTGCTCTGTTCCTACAAAAAATAAATTAGGCTCGGCAATATCTTGAATAATAGTTAAGGCATAGCCTGTTACTTTAGCTGTACTTAGAATATTGGTCCATGTTTTTCCTTGGTCAGTAGATCTGAATATATAAGGAGCAAAATCTCCTTGTCTATAATTATTAGCCACCACAAAAACTTCATTCGCATTATAAGTAGAAGTTCTTATTTGAGGAATCCATGCACCTTTAGGAAGGCCTGTAATATTGGCTGTCATATTTGTCCAAGTAGCTCCACCATTAGTAGTCATTTGAACATTGCCATCATCGGTACCTACCCAGATTAAATCTTTTTGAACTGAGGAAGGCGCAATGGTTAAAATAGTACAATGATTTTCTGCACCTGTAATGTCAATACTTAAACCACCATTATTGGTTTGATCTATCATAGCGCTATCATTGGAAGTTAAATCGGGAGAAATAACTTTCCATGCAGCTCCTTTATTCGTACTCTTATGTAAAAATTGAGAACCATAATACACAGTTTTTTTATCGAAAGGATCTTGTGCAATAGCCGCATTCCAGTTAAAACGTAATAGTGTTTTAGCATCTGGTGCAGGTGGTTGTATATAAGATGATTCACCCGTCACTGTATTATATCTTCCTACAGAACCTCCTTGACTCATTGCATATACCCAATTGGCATCTTCTGGATCTGGCACTACATCAAATCCATCTCCACCCCATAAATTATCCCAATAGAAATTCTTAATGCCCCCTTGGATATAAGTATAGGCAGGACCTCTCCAAGAACCATTGTCTTGCATACCACCCATTACATGATAAGGCGTTTCGTTGTCTACATTCACATGATAGAATTGACCTACTGGAATTTTTTCATCAAACATCCAAGTCTTACCACCGTCTCTTGTTATACCAATACCCCCATCATTTCCATCTACCATAAATTTATTATCGGTAGGATGAATCCAAAATGCATGATGGTCTGGGTGAATACCACTATAAGGAATAATGGTTTCGAAATTTTTTCCGCCATCAATACTTTTCACCACTGTTTGACTTATATACCAAAGTGTATTTTCATTTAAAGGATCACAAATAATATCTTGGAAATAAAATGGACGATTGTCCACAATTGATTTTTGCGCGTTCACTAAAATAAAATTATAACCACCATCATCACTTCTGTATAAACCACTCTTAGTAGACTCTACTAAGGCATACACTCTATTAGGATTAGACTTACTAATAGCAATACCCACACGACCTAAATTGCCTTCAGGTAGTCCATTCTCTTTTCCCAATTTTGTGAAATTCTTTCCACCATCAATTGTCATATAAATACCACTTCCCTTTCCACCACTTTCTAAATGATAAGGGTTACGGTAATGGTGCCACATGGCTACGAATAATTTATTTGGATTTTTTGGATCCATAATCATATCACCAGGACCAGAAGTATCATTGGTAAATAAAATTTGATTCCATGTATCTCCTCCATCGGTTGTTTTATAAACACCTCTGTTTTTGCTTTGTCCATAAGGGTTTCCAATCGCACCTGCATACACAGTATTCGGATTGGTTGGATCGATAATCACACGGTGAATATTTCTTGTTTGCTCCAAGCCCATTCTCTTCCATGTTTTTCCTGCATCCAATGTTTTATAAATACCTTCTCCGATGCTAATAGAATTTCTTGGATTACCTTCTCCTGTTCCAGCCCATACCACACTTGGATTAGATTGTTGAATTGCGATTGCCCCAATATTTAAAATAGGTTGCTCGTCAAAAACGGGTGTCCAACTCACACCTGCATTATTTGTTTTCCAAACACCTCCCGATGCAGCGCCTATCCAAATATTATTTGGATTCGCTACTTCCACATCGATAGAAGTAACACGACCACTCATGGAAGCTGGACCCACATTACGTGGTTTCCAATTTTTAAATACTTTATTAATATCCACTTTAGTTTCAGTGGCAGCTTGAGCAGGCGCTGTTTTCTTTGCCTTCTGTGCTGATAAATTAGTCATTGACAAAACAGATGCCAAAACAATAGACCCAAGAATAGATATACGCATAGTTATAAGTTTACTTATTTTGAAATAAATAGAGTACCTAAGCTATTATATTTTAGGCAAAAAATGGCGAAAAAAGCCAAGAAAAGGGGCAGCTTTTGATGTGTGGTATGATTTACAATCTCCCAAACCCGGTAGGGTTTGCAAAATCATTAGAGGGTAAGAATGTAAATCCTAGATTTCTAATAGGATTTACATTCTTTCAATTATGCCGGCAATACCCTGACCACCACCAACGCAGGCAGTCACTATGCCATATTTCTTATTAAGACGCTCTAAATCGCTTAATATTTGAACAGTTAATTTGCTACCCGTGCAACCTAAAGGATGGCCAAGTGCAATGGCACCGCCGTTAATATTAACTTTATTTATATCTAAATTAAGGGTTCTAATCACCGCTAAAGACTGAGAGGCAAAGGCTTCGTTTAATTCAAATAGGTCAATTTGGTCCTGTGTCATGCCCGCCTGCTTTAACACTTTTGGTACTGCTGCAATTGGACCAATACCCATAATTCTTGGGTGCACGCCTGCAGAAGCACAGTTCACTAAACGACCAATAGGTTTTAAACCCAAAGAGTTCATTAATTTTTCACTCATCACCATTACAAAACTAGAACCATCACTTGTTTGTGAAGAATTACCTGCCGTCACAGAACCTTTTACAGCAAAGGCTGGTTTTAATTTAGCTAAAGCTTCAATGGTGGTATCTGCTCTCACGCCTTCATCTGTATCAATTGTATAAGTACGCGTAGCTCTTTTATTTTTTTCATTGATATAGGTTTCATTTATTTCAATGGGTAAAATTCCTTTTTTGAAATAACCATTATCAATAGCTTGTTTTGCTTTTTGATGCGATGCTAATGCAAAAGCATCTTGATCTTCTCTTGAAATATTATATTCATTCGCAACTGCTTCTGCAGTAAGCCCCATTGATAAATAATAATCGGGTTCATCTACAGTAATGGAATACGCTGGAACCGTTTTCCAGCCTGCGGTAGGGACCATTGACATGGATTCAGTTCCACCTGCAATAATACAATCGGCCATCCCTGTTCTTATTTTTGCAGTGGCCATGGCAATACTTTCTAAACCACTTGCACAATATCTATTAATAGTAATTCCAGGTACTTCAATGCCTAAAGCCTTCGCTGCAATAATTCTTCCAAACTGTAATCCTTGTTCTGCTTCAGGAACTGCATTACCCACAATCACATCATCTACTAATTTTGGATCAACAGCAGGTAAAGTTTTCATTAAACCTTTTATGACTTCAATGGCTAATTCATCGGAACGCATGAACCTGAAACCACCTTTTTTACTTTTTGTAACAGCTGTTCTAAAGCCTGCAACGATATACGCTTCTTGCATAAAATAAGAATTTTAACACCCTAAATGTAGTCATTTTTGTAAAAAGTTGTTTATGCAACTAAATATTTCATCGTAAATTTGTGGCATGTGGTATCCTATAGCGCGCAACCTTCTATTTATGCTCCCGCCCGAAACGGCGCATAGCATATCCATGCAAGGTTTGCATCATGCAGCCAGTATCCCTTTTATTAAAAAACAGTTGGCCGCTCAATTTCAATATCCAGAAAAAAACCTTGCTAAAACCTGCTTCGGGCTTCATTTTCCCAACCCCGTAGGATTAGGCGCTGGTTTCGATAAAAACGCTGCCTATTTAAATGAATTGGAAATGCTAGGTTTTGGATTTGTTGAAATTGGCACTGTGACACCGAAACCACAGGCAGGCAATGCGCAACCTCGTTTGTTTAGAATACCCGATCAAAAAGCCTTAATTAATAGAATGGGTTTTAACAATGAAGGCTTAGATATTATTTCGAAAAGATTAAAAGATAGAAAAGCAAAAAATAATTCCCCTTTAATTATTGGTGGCAATATTGGAAAAAATAAAGTCACAGAAAATAGAGATGCTTGGAAAGATTATTGCACCAACTTTAAAGGATTGGAAGAAGTGGTAGATTATTTTGTAGTGAATGTAAGTTCCCCCAACACGCCGGGACTTCGAGAACTGCAAGAAAAAGAATCATTAAGAAAAATATTCTTGGAATTACAAAACTTAAATAAAAATAGAAAACCTATTTTATTAAAAATTGCACCCGATTTAGAAAGGGCTGCCTTAGATGATATTATTGCATTAACCAATGAAGTAAATATTGATGGACTCGTGGCCACCAATACCACCATTGATCGTGGCTTATTAAATACACTTAATCAAGAGAAAGCAAAAAAAATAGGTGCCGGTGGATTAAGTGGCCAACCACTATTAGAAAAATCAAACGAGGTATTAAATTATTTACATAAAGGATTGTCGGGTCGTGTACCTATTATTGCTAGCGGTGGTATTTTCACAGGTGCCGATGCCCAGTCTAAAATAAAGGCAGGCGCTTCCCTAGTTCAAATTTGGACAGGATTTATTTATGAAGGTCCGATGATTGTAAAAAATATTTGTCAACACCTAAGCGCCCTTAAATAATTATGATCACCATCCAAAGTTTTTGCTTTAGCGCTTTTCAAGAGAACACTTATGTTTTATACAATGAATTAAAGGAAGCTATTATTATTGACCCAGGTTGTTATACACGTATAGAAGAAAAAATATTATCTGATTTTATTCGTAAAGAAAATTTAAAGCCTGTATTATTATTAAATACGCATTGTCATTTGGACCATGTATTTGGAAATAATTATGTGAGTGAAACTTATGGACTGACTGCACATATTCATCCCAATGAACAAATTGTATTAGACCGTTTACCAGAGGCTGCTGCTAAATGGGGAGCGCCTACGGAAGCCTATAAAGGAGCCATACAATACATTGAACACGGTGAAATTATTCCTTTTGGCAATGACCCATTTAAGGTACTCCTTACCCCAGGTCACTCACCAGGGAGCGTTTGTTTCTATCATGTAGAACAAGATTTTATAATAGGTGGAGACCTAATTTTTAAAGATGGTGTGGGACGAACCGACTTACCAGGCGCTAACCCTCAAGACTTAATAAAAAGTATTCGCGAACAAATATTTCCTTTACCCGATTCTCTTACTATTTATTCAGGCCATGGCCCTGAAACTACATGGGGCAGAGAAAAAATACATAACCCCTATATTAAATATATTAGTAGTCAATCTTAACCTAGAAATAGCCGTTAGTTAACAATTTGATAATGTTAACTCCCTTCTTAGATCTGACATATAAAGGGTAATTTTACAGCAAGATTATGGAAGCACCTATAAAAATATTAATTGCAGACGACGAGCCAGATATTATCGAAATTATCAGCTTTCATTTAAATAAGTTAGGCTATGAAGTAGCCAGTGCTAAAGATGGCAGCGAGGCCATTGAAAAAGCCAATTCATTTGCACCAGATTGTATTATTTTGGATATAATGATGCCCAAAAGAACTGGATTTGAAGTTTGCGAATATTTAAGAAGTCAAAAACAATTCGATAAAACACTTATTGTTTTACTTACTGCCTTAAACGATGAGGCCTCACACATTAAAGGTTTAGAATTAGGCGGAGATGATTTTATTAGCAAGCCCATTAGCCCTAAAGTTTTAGTAAGTAGAATTACTGCTTTATTTAGAAGATTACAACCTACAGAATCGGATAAAAAAATTATTACTGCTAATGATTTAATGATTGATATTAGTCAGTATAAAACAGTCTTAAAAGGCGTGACACATGTACTTGCCAAAAAAGAATTTGAATTATTATACTTATTAGCCGCACAACCCGGTCGCGTATTTTTAAGAGGGGAAATATTATCTCAGGTATGGGGCAACGATGTGATTGTGGGAGACCGCACCATTGACGTACACATTAGAAAAATTAGAGCCAAATTAGGCATCGACTGTATCACCACTGTAAAAGGGGTGGGCTACAAATTCGATTATTAGGAATAATTGAATACCTTCATACTGCCTCTGTGAAGGAGGCTTTGTTTACATGTTTAAAGAAAAGAACTTATCGCCCAAACAATTGGCGGCACTCACTGCGCTAGTGATTGCTACCTTAATAGCTTTAAGCATTTTCATGCTTTTTTCGAATGCAAAATTGTGTATTACCTATTTTATTGTAAGCTTTAT
>JBEGKS010000003.1:0-14243 GCA_041183945.1 Bacteroidota bacterium
TTCCAAGTTAAAGATTGGTTTACAGAAGCAGAACCTAATAATACGATTCCACCCCAGTCTCCAGATTGTGGATTCGCTGAAGAAGAAGTAAATACGACAGGTTTTTCTGCAGTACCTTTTGCTACTAATTTTGCACCGCGACAAATAACTAAAGCAGCTACATCTGTACCTGATTTACCTTGTACTTTAGCGCCTTCTTGTACTGTAAGTGTAACACCTTTAGTTACATATACAATACCAGAAAGATAGTTTACATCTTTGGCAAGTAAAGTAGTGTCTTTGGTGATTTTACCTGTTAAAGTAATGGTATTAGATACCACACCTACAGGAGCGACTTCCTTCGTTACGACGAAGATTTCTTTTTCGCCGTCCATTTCAATCTTTCTGCAACCAGTTACGGCTAAAAAAGCTAGAGATAAAATAAATAATTGTTTCATTGTTGTTGTATTTAAAAAAAGTTTTTGATTTAGTTTTTTATAAAGAGTAATTAAGTGTTATGCCATAAGTAGTTCCAAATTTTCTAGCCAAACGAAGCCCATCAGTTGCTTTATCGTAATTAGTATTGCTCGTATTATTTTGATAGAAAATTTGTCTTTGATTCAATAAATCAGAAATTGTTAATTTAATTTCCGCCTTATTATTTGAGAATTTTTTACTTACTTGAAAATCGATTAAAGCTCTTGGATTTTCATATACATCTGGAGAACCAGCACCTGCTTGAATATCTCCGACCAAGTAAATACGCTTACCCACTTGGTTCACTAAGGCTGTCATATTAAAGCCTTTCTCTACAATATCATATAATAAACCTGCATTTATTAAATAAGGAGATTGTCCTTGTAATGTTCTTGACACACCAATATTGGCATCTTCTACTTGAGAATTAATATAAGAACCATTCGCTTGTAATGTAAAGCGCTTGTTTAATTTTTTTCTACCTTCTACCTCTACACCGAAAGCTGTTGCTTTGGCAGCATTTTGAAATGAGAATAAGCTAGATCCACCAGAACCTTCTTGGTAAATACTTTCAATGGGGTTTTCAAAATTCTTATAGAATACACCAAAGGTAAAAAGCTCACCTGCTGATGGATATAATTCATATCTTAAATCGGTATTGGTAATTTTTGTTCTCTTTAAACCTGGATTACCAGAAACAGAAGCGTTTAATTCAAAATCATATATACTTAAAGCAGACAACTCTCTTAATTCAGGACGAATCACTGTTTGAGAACCTGTAATTCTTAAGTTTGCTTTATCTGCTAATTTGATAGTTGCGTTTACACCTGGTAAGTAATCAGTTACTTTAGAATAAGTATGTCTTGGGTCCCACTTCTTCACTGATCCTACTAATTGGTCAAAATTTTCTACTCTTAATCCCCACACTACTCTTAAACCATCAGATAATTTATTATCAAATTGTACAAAACCTGCATTTAAAATAGTGTTCGCTAAATATCTAAAGTTTCTATTTTGAATAGAGTTAAAAGCAAATTTATTATCATACCCATTACCATAGTTTGCTGGTACAAAAGCCGATTCTGCAGGAAGTAATCTTAATGCAAGATTATCAACAGGCATAGTAATTGCAAATAATTGTGCATCATATAAACGGTCTTTCACTTGAATCATGTAGCCCGCTTTCACTGTGTTTTGTTGATTTAATTTAAAAGTTAAATCGCCACCTGCTGTATATATATAATCAGATAATGTTTTGAATACACGACTACCAGATTGTTGAGATAAAGTATTTGAAATATTTAATACATAAGGGTCATTACCTGCAATATTCTTTGTATACAAAATTCTTCTTTGGTCTGGTGTATAGCCATCTAAAATATTAAAGGCACCATACCAATTGAACTTTAATTTATTAGATAAACTATGTTCTCCATTTAATTGGTTGGTAAAAAACACATTTTGTTCAAACATGAATTCATTTCCTTTTACCAATTGTTGTCTATCATAAATGGTACCTGCTCTTTGTGTAAAGGCATTAGTAGTTTTAACATTCACAATAGCCTTATAGCTAATTTTATTCAACGGGTTTAAATACATGGATAAACCAGCAATAGCACCCATATTAATATCATTCATGTACTTGCTATCCTTCAATTCAACATAAGGAGAGAAGCCTACATTCGATAATTGGTTTTGGTTGTTTGTATTGTCTTGAAAACGATAAGCATTTGCATAACTAATACCAATAGTACCACCAATTTTCTTACCCCATAATGTTCCAGCAAAACCACCATTCATTTGCAAACTAAGATTAGGCTTAGCCGTAATTCTTTCTGGTGCCCAATTGCTTGACATGGTTTTACCTAAAGCTGTTTTAGCAGTCATGCTAGAAGTATCGAAATTTGACTTCGTTGTATAGCCTGTAGGTAAAGATCTTGTACCATCATCAATACCATACCAGTCTGTTTTACCACCTTTGTCTTTAAAGAAATCTTTTCCTGTAACTAAGCTATTTGCACTTGTACCTAATTGGATATTAAAGAAATTCTTAGAAGGCACATCCTTTGTATTTACTTGAATTAAACCACCTGCCCACTCACCAGGAAGTTCTGGAACGAATGCCTTATTAATAATAATGTTATCAATAATTTGAGAAGGGAATAAATCGAAAGAGAAAGTTTTACGATCAGGCTCGGTGCTTGTTAATAAAATACCATTTAACATAGCTTGGTTGTATCTATCCGCCAAGCCTCTTACAATAATGTATTTACCTTCTTGTATAGAAGCGCCTGAAGTTCTTTTTAAAATTTCTGCTGTATTTCTATCTGGACTTCTTTTAATAGTTTCTGCTGAAATAACAGAAGCCACTGTATTGGTATTCTTTTGAAAAGAAATTAAGGCGTTATCGGTAGCGCCTTTATTTGAAGATCTATTAGCAGAAACGGTTACGTCCGCTAATTTTGAATTCGCTTCTTCTAACAAAACATCTACTTCTACTTCTTCCCCAGCCTTAGTAGCTTTAATATCTTGAACTGTTTTATTTTTATACCCTACATAAGTTAAAACTAAAGTATAGTTCTTTGCTACATCAATACTAAAACTATATCTTCCTTCAATATCTGTTTTAGAGATCTGTGTTTTATCAGATTTTAACGTAAGTGAAACGCTAGCAAGCGCTTCATTTTTAGTACTAGTAATTTTACCAGTTAATTTAGCTTTTTGAGCTTGAGATATAGATGCAATTGCGATAAATCCAATGAGTATTAATAACCTTTTCACAGTATAAATATTTATACCGCAAATATTAGACTTCAATGTTACCGGAATGTTACCTCAGTGTGAACTTAATATTATCTCTAAGAATAATTTCAAATTACAGAATTATCACATAAGCTATTGAAAATCAATGGCAATAATGGTATCAGGGCCAGTCAATGACAAACCGCGTGTATCAATTAAAACCCCGTTTTGTCTAATGCTAAATGGAAGGCTTGAAACAGTACCCATAATGCCTACTTTTTTAACCTTGAAATTGCCAGGAATAAACAAACCACTTTGGTTTCTTTGTTTCATTAAATGCACATAAACATGTTTAGCGTCTTGAGTAGTCACGCCCCATAATTGAGGACTTAAAGGACCCCCTCTTGTACCATAAATACTAGCTCCATATTGTTTTACCCATTTCCCCACTAAGGCCAGTGTATCTCTACATTCAACTTGTATTTCTCCGTTGGCCATGGGCCCTACATTTAATAATAAATTTGAATTGCGTCCAGCTGCACCTGCTAAGGTTTGAATAATATTTGTGTAAGACTTATAATTGCGATCGTTGATTTTGAAACCCCAAGAATCATTCATGGTTATACAAGATTCCAAAGGCAAGGCAGAAGCTGTTTGAAAACTTAAACCAGAACTATTTTGTCCAGGCAAGTCTTGTTCAAACATTTGAAAGTCTTCACCAGGGATAGGATCAAGATGATGATTGTTACCAATCATACAAGCAGGTTGTAGTTTATGAATTAAACTATAAATTTCATTGTATTTCCAATCAATGCGGGAGCTTCTGTCTTTAGAACCTTCTGGATTGGTTTGATCCCAATGACCATCAAACCAAATACAAGAAATATCGCCATAGTTAGTAAGTAATTCTGTTAGTTGACCCTTCATGAATTTTAAATAAGAATCGTAATTACTTTTTGCAGTTCTTCCCGATTTTTTTCCTGTTCTACCTGTTTCATAAGGATAGTCGTCTCTTGTCCAATCCAATAAAGAATAATAAAACCCTAACTTAATGCCTTGCTTTTTACATTCTGCTGCTAGTAGCTTTAAAGGGTCTTGTTTATAATGCGTATTAGTAATTTTCCAATCCGATTGCTTGGTATCCCAATTAGAAAAGCCATCATGATGTCTTGTAATAAGTACAATGTATTTCATACCAGCGTTCTTTGCAGTGCTTACCCATTTAGCCGCATCAAAATCAACTGGGTTAAATACTTTAGATAATTTTTTATAATCATCTTTGTTAATTTCTTTATTATTCATCACCCACTCACCATCGCCCATTGCACTGAAAGCGCCCCAGTGTATAAACATGCCAAACTTATTGTCTTGAAAACTTGTTCTTGCAGCAATATTTGCTTTAGTAGGCGTATAGGTTTGCGCTTGAGCATACAAAACCAATAGACAAAGAATGGATAAGAAATAATTTTTCATAATTGAAAATTAAAAGAATAAAAAATATTGTTAAAAATATTGTCGAATAAATATTGTCGAATAAATATTACAATTAGAAGAATATTTTAGAATGGCTTTTTAATCTAAATGAAAAACACTGTGTAAATCGCTAGTGCCTTTAAAATTTACATCTAAGTCTTTGATAATGCCGTCTTTTACATCATATACCCAACCATGAAGGTGCAAAGGCTGTTCTCTTTTCCATGCATTTTGAACAATAGATGTTTTCCCTAAATCATGTACTTGTTCAATAACATTTAATTCCACTAATCTATCTGTTCTTTGCTTATTATCTTTTATGCCGTCTAATTCTTTAAAATGTAAACGATATACATCTTTGATATGTCTTAACCAGTTATCAATTAACCCGAATTGTTTGTTTTCCATAGCAGCTATTACACCACCGCAACCATAATGACCACAAACTATAATATGTTTTACTTTCAACACCTCTACTGCATAGGAAAGTACACTTAGCATATTCATGTCGCTATGAACAACCATATTGGCAATATTACGATGTACAAAAATATCGCCAGGTAAAGTGCCGGTAATTTGGTTGGCAGGTACACGGCTATCGGAACATCCAATCCATAAATATTCCGGATTTTGACTATTCGCCAACTTATCAAAATAGGTAGGGTCAATGGCTAATTGATTGGCTACCCAATTTTTATTGTTTTCTAGTAATTTTTTATATGATTTTTCCATGCAACCTAAAATTAGGCAAAATTTTGGATTTTGTTTCAAGTTTAAACGGCAATTACCTAGGCCTTTATGCTATTTACACTAATTTTATTAGATGAATATACTTGTTGAAATAATGGGCTGGATTGGCTCTGTATTAATTGTAGGGTCCTACGCTTTGAATATAACAGGCAGGCTTGAGGCTACTCATAAACTATATGTCTTAGCGAATATTCTTGGGGGTTTATTTTTTGTAGTGAACACCTACTTCCATCAGGCCTACCCTTCTATGTTTGTAAATATTGTTTGGGTAATTATTGCCATTGTAATGCTAAATAAAAAATATAAAAATAAAGAAGCTAACAATAAATCCTAACCTAAATCAACTATTGAAATAGTTTGTTTGAATGCAAATGAAAAAAATAAATTCAAGTTTAATATTCATACTGAAATGGTTGGTCATTAGCATTTTAACGATTGGCCTAATAGGTACGGCTACTGCATGGTTTTTGATAGCCTTGGACTTTGTTACCATTTGGCGTACCGACCATATTTGGGTAGTGAATTTCTTACCCTTAATAGGTTTAGGTATTGGTTATACTTACCATTATTTTGGAACAGCTGTTCAAAAAGGAAACAATTTAATTTTAGAAACACATCAAGCTGAAGAAACTACAAGCAGTTCAAGTACTTCAAGTACTTCTATTAAACCTATTCCCTTATTAATGGCGCCCCTTGTTTTTATAAGTACTTTACTTACACATATAGGTGGAGGTTCTGCAGGTAGAGAAGGAACAGCGGTGCAAATGGGTGGTGCTATAGCAGATCAGTTCACCACACTATTTAAATTAAGTTCTGCTGAAAGAAAAACCATTTTAATAATGGGTGTGAGTGCAGGCTTTGCTGCAGTATTTGGAACACCATTGGCGGCTGCGGTGTTTGCTTTAGAAATTATGAGTTTTAAAAAAGTGAAATTTGAAAATATAATTCCAAGTTTTGCTGCAGCCTTTGGTGCACACTATATTTGTTTAGCATGGATGGTAAAACATACAGCCTATAGCATTGATATTATTCCAAGTATTTCGGCAAGTACAATAAGTTGGACCATACTAGCAGGTCTTATTTTTGGATTAGCTGCACTCCTATTTATTTATACAGGTAAATTTTTTGAAACTTTATTTGCAAAAATAAAATTTGAACCCATGCGTCCATTTATTGGAGGTATAATTATTGCCTTATTTATTGTAGTGGCTAATTCCACCAAATATATTGGATTAGGTATTCCTTCCATTGTTGACGCTTTTAATGAACCCGCTGGTAGTTTTGATTTTGCCTTAAAAATTTTATTAACCAGTCTTACTTTAAGTGCAGGCTTTAAAGGCGGTGAAGTAACCCCCTTATTTTTTATAGGGGCTGCCTTAGGCAATATACTTATTTGGTTTATTCCTTTTCCCATGGCCTTATTGGCTGGAATGGGCTTTGTGGCTGTATTTGCGGGAGCTACACACTGTGTTATTGCCTCCATTATTATGGGTATAGAACTATTTGGAATACAAGCAGGCATGTATGTGGGGCTTGCAAGTATGGTGGCTTATTTTGCTTCTGGAATGAATGGCATTTATAGTGCTAAACTTAAAATTGGCGCCAAATATGATTTATACAATTATATTTCAAAAACTAGAAAATTATAAAAATGGTTGAAATTGTTCGTGTAAAAAATGATGCTGAAATAGAAGGGATTCGTTTATTACAAAAAGAGAATTTAAAAAAATTAATTAGCGCAGAAGAAGCCGCTAAGGAAGGTTTTGTTACTGCAGAATATAGTTTTGAATTTTTAAAACAAATGAATACTGCTAGTCCTTCTGTTATAGCAAAAAATGGCGATAAAGTAGTTGGCTATGCCATGGTAGCGGTAAAATCTATTTACGGAGGCAACCCTTTATTAGATAGTTTATTTGACGAGACAGATAAACTAAGTTTTAACAATAAGCCATTGAAAGAAACGAATTATGTTTTAGTAGGGCAACTATGTGTGGGTAAAAATTATCGCGGCCAAGGACTGGTTCAAAAAATGTATGGCTTTTTTAAAACTGAATTACAAAAAGAATTTACTTATTGCATTACCGATGTAGCACAGGACAATCCGAGGTCTATTAAGGCGCATTTAAAAACAGGCTTTGAAATTATACATACCATTGGCTATGGTGGCGCTTCTTGGGATATTGTATTATGGGATTGGAATAAATAAACACATACTCTTAAGAATAAGTATTGCTAACTATTATATAAGTAATAATTTTATTTTTATTTTTATTTTTATTTTTTAATCAGGACCATTTAATCACGAGATACAGGACGCGTTAAACAAGTAGGCCCTCCTCCTCCTTTCACACTAATTTCAGCACCTTCGTATTCAATCACTTTACAACCGGCAGCTTCTAATCTTGACTTTGTAATAGGGTTTCCTTTTACCATTAAGCAAGTACGAGGCGCTATAGCAAGTACATTACAGCCCATGCTATCGAATTCAGCTTCTGGTACTTCTACTAATTCAAAACCTCTTTTAATTAATTCATTTCTAAATACAATTGGAATTAAAGCAGAGTATACTACTGCCAAATTACTGTCCACAGGGCTAAGTACCGACATTAAATGAAATACATCGGAAGGGCCTCTATAATGTGGCATTGGAACCGTTATCACTTCCACGCCTAATGGCTTTAATAAGGCGGTTATTTGAGCAATACCTTCTTCATTGGTTCTATAAGTGTGGCCCACTGCCAAGGTTTTATCATCTAACCAGGCAACATCTCCTCCTTCAATAGTCCCAGGTGCTTTAATCACGCCTAATACTGGAATACCTTCAGCTTCATAAGCCTTTTGCTGAGCCAAGGGTTCATGCTTTCTGCCTTCCTTACCCATATTACAAATAATCATGCCCTTGCTGGTGGCAATGGCGGCATCTCTGCAATAAATGGAATCCATATTCACTGTATCGTCTTCAGGAAAATAAAAAACTTGAGCTCCATTGTCTTTTAAAATTTTTTCAAAGGCATCGTACTCTGCAAGGGCTTTATCTATTAAAGGTTTTCCTAAATAATTCAAAGCCTCCCAATGCTTAGCAATATGTGCATCGTTTATAAATGCAGCAGAGGCTTTTTTAATAAATAAAGAGTTTAGTTTTCCTGATTCTGAATGCGATGACATGAGCGTAATTTAATGAAGTAAAATAAATATATGAACAATCTTATGAATATTATTATGCATTTTATAATAAAAAAAGTTAACTGCTAAATATATAGAATTAAAAATTGAAAAGTAATGGATCGGTTATAATTTAGTTTTAAATTTTATCTCTTTTCCAAACCGCAAAAACATAAATAGGAACAGAGGACATCGTTAAGAAAAAGCCCCAGAAAACAGTTTCTTGTCCCAGACCTATCATTAACCATAAACAAAATATAAAAGTAAGTGAGGCTAATAAAATAGCCATGGCTAAAAATTTATTAGATTTAAAAGGCAACCTTGTTTGCATAATAAAATAAGAGGCAGTGCAAAAAAAGTAAGGAATTAAAATAGTAGAAGTGGTCATTAACATTAAAAACTTAAACTGTTCTACTAAACCCTTGGTATAATTCATACTCATTAAAACAGAAACAAATACACTTGAAATAACCACCCCTAAAACAGGTACTCCCTTCGTATTAAGGCGCATAAAAATTGCAGGAAATAATTTGTCTTTAGCAATGGCAAAAGGTAGTTGCCCTTGAATTAAGATATACCCATTTAAGGCCCCAAAGGCAGCAATAGCAACCCCCGCACTTACCCAGTACTCGGCTCCATGGCCCCATATTAATACAGCCGCATCGGCAAAAGGTGTTACACTTGTTTTTAATTGGGCTGCTGGAATCATACCCATTATACTAACCGTACTTAAAATATATACCACAGTGGCAATAAGTGTTCCTAAAGTAGTAGCCTTTGCAACGGTAGCCGCTGAATTGGCCACACTGCCCGAAGGAATGGTCGCACATTCAATGCCCAAAAAAGCAAAAAAGGTTAAAGTAGTAGTGGCTGTGATAGCTGCAATCGTAGAAGTACCACTTGTATTAAAGGGTAAGAAATTTTCCCATTGAATATAAAATAAGCCCGCAAGGCCAATTGAAATAATGGGTACAATTTTTAAAATAGTGGTAATTAATTGTACTACACCAGAAGTAAATATGCCTAAAGAATTAATCCAAGTTAAAAACCAAATGGTAGTAAGGCCTGTAAAAATGGCGAGTACCGAATTGGTGGCTAATGCAGGAATGAAAGTACTTAAAGCACTAATAAAAGAAACTGTAATTGCAGCATTGGTACACCATACAGAAACTAAATAACCCCAGGCTACTAGAAAGCCTGCAAAATCGCCTAAGCCTTTTTGAGAATAAGCATAAGGACCTCCGTTGGCCGCAGGTAATAAATTACTCAAATGCGCAAATACTTTTGAAAGTAAAAAAGCACCCATGGAAGAGCATACCCAACCTATTAAACTTATGCCTCCAAAACTAGCCAAGGTAGCAGGCATCATAAATACACCGGCCCCAATCATATTACCAACGACTAAAGAAGTACTAGTCCATAAACCTAATTTTTTATCGGCTGCTTGCATTACTAAATATACCTATTAATAATGTTTTCAATTAATTCTTGTTGCCCGCTTATTGGACTAGGTTCCCCTTTCTCCACTGCATAGGCTCTTAAGTCTTCTAAACTTAATTTGCCTGCTTCAAAATCCTTACCCTTGCCTGTATCAAAAGAAGCATATCTAGTAGATCGTATTTTTGTATACTCCGATTTTTGTAAAATAGTATCTGCTGTAATTAAAGCGCGGGCAAATGTATCTATACCTCCAATATGTGCGTGAAATAAATCGGCAGCATCGGTGGAGTTTCTTCTACGCTTGGCATCAAAATTAATACCACCCCCTTGAAAGCCACCTGCTTCTACAATAATAAGCATAGACTCTACTAGCTCATTTATATTGGTGGGGAACTGATCGGTATCCCATCCGTTTTGATAATCACCTCTATTGGCGTCCATACTACCTAACATACCAGCATCTACGGCTACTTGTAATTCATGTTGGAAGGTATGCCCTGCAAGGGTGGCGTGATTCACTTCAATATTTAATTTAAAGTCGTTTAGTAAATCATATTGTCTTAAAAATCCAATCACTGTTTCACTATCATAATCGTATTGATGCTTGGTTGGCTCACAAGGCTTAGGCTCAATAAAAAAAGTTCCTTTAAAACCATTTTTTCTAGCATAGTCCTTGGCTGTATGTAGAAACTTAGCCAAATGTTCTTTCTCTCTTTTCATATTGGTATTCAGCAGCGACATATAGCCTTCTCTTCCACCCCAGAAAACATAGTTCTCTCCACCAAGTGCAATGGTGGCATCTAGTGCCCCTTTTACTTGTGCTGCTGCATGTGTTAATACATGAAAGTCGGGGTTGGTAGAAGCCCCATTCATATAACGCTTATTGCTAAACACATTGGCTGTACCCCATAATAATTTTACACCGCTGGCTTTTTGTTTTTCTTTTAAATAAGCGGTGAGTGCTTGCAGGCGACTATCGTTTTCACTAATATCATTGGTATAGTCTACTACATCTACATCATGAAAGCAATAATAAGGAAGGCCCAACTTGGTAATAAATTCAAAAGCTGCATCGGCTTTATCTTTAGCGCGTGCTACTGCGTCTTGTTTTTCATTCCAAGGATAAATATGTGTAGGCTCTCCAAAAGGATCTCCCCCATTACCTACAAAACTATGCCAGTAGGCTACTGCAAAGCGTAACCAATCTTTCATGGGTTTGCCTGCCACTACTTTGCTTTCATCATACCAACGATAACTCAAGGGGTTATCGCTGTGTAAGCCTTCGTATTTAATTGGACCAATGCCTTTAAAAAATTCTTTTTCTCCAAGTAGTACTGACATAAAATAGAGTATTAAAGTTTATAAATTATTTGTTTATGTTTTATTGATTAATATATTGATGTAATAAATAACTATTATTTATTCTTATATAAATTTTGCTAGATTATTTTTCCAATTTTCATAAAGGGCATCATATAGTTTTGTTTCAGTAGGCTCAATTTGTTGTATGGGCTTTGTATCTGCAAAGGCATCCTTTAATTCTTTATAAATGCCCGCACCTATGCCTGCGCCCAATGCCGCACCCACACTGCCTTCTACATTGTATAAGGCTACAGGCACGCCGGTTGCATTCACAAAGGCATGGGTAAATACGGGACTTAAAAATAAATTCGCCTGGCCTGCTTTAATCACAGAAGGTGCTAATTTATTTTCTCTCATAATATCTAGTCCATATCTAAAAGCAAAGGCAATACCTTCTTGTGCGGCCCTATATATATGTGCTGCTGTATGTTTATTTAAATCAAGCCCTAGTATTTGAGCGCCAATAATTTTATTATTGAATATACGCTCAGCTCCATTGCCAAAAGGTAGTATGGTTAAGCCATCACTTCCTGCTGGAATACTTGCAGCCACTTCATTCATGGTAGTATAATTTGTGCTAGCTCCTATGTATTTTTTAACCCAACTATTTAATATGCCCGTGCCATTAATACAAAGTAGCATACCAATTCTATTTGCTGCACTTGAATGATTTACATGCGCAAAACTATTCACCCTTGATTGCAAATCATAAGAAAGCGTATTGCCTACTCCATATATAACGCCTGAAGTACCTGCAGTGGCGGCTACTTCACCTGGTTCAAGCACATTTAAAGAAAGGGCATTATTGGGTTGGTCACCTGCTTTATAACTTATAGGTATACCCGCTTTTAAGAATAAAGTATTTGCAATACTTGCACTTAATGCACCATGGTTACTAAATACATCCCTCACTGTTGGAAATATAGCCTCCTCAAAACCAAAATAATTTAATAGCTCTTTTGAAATACAATTATTTTTAAAATCCCAGAATATGCCTTCCGATAAGGCAGCTATGCTAGTAGTCATTTCACCTGTTAATTGCATGGCAATAAAATCGCCAGGTAGCATTATAGTATGAATTTGTGCATATACAGCAGGTTCATTTTCTTTTACCCAGGCCAGTTTAGCAGCTGTAAAATTGCCAGGAGAATTTAATAAATGCGATAAGCATTTTTCATGTCCAATTGTATCAAAGGCTTTATCGCCATAGGTAACAGCTCTGCTATCACACCAAATAATGCTATCTCTTAGGACCTTTTTATTTTTGTCTACAAGTACCAGCCCATGCATTTGATAGGCAATACCTATGGCTGCAATATTATTTGAATCATAGGAAGGCAGAGCAAGTTTAGCTGCTTTATGTAGCTTTAAAATACCTGCTTGAACCTGTTCCCACCACATTGTAGGAGATTGTTCTGCCCAACCATTTTGATGAGAGATAATGGCATTTTCAGCATCTGGATAAGACACTGTTAGAATACATTTCTGTGTACTTGCTTCTACTAAAGAAACCTTAATAAAGGAAGTGCCAATATCAATGCCTAGTAAATACATATAGGGTTTGCTTACTATCTAAAACTAAGAAATAGTTCCCTGTTTTTGGCATATAAATTTAAAAAATAGGCATAAAAAAACTGCCCCCAAATTGGGGGCAGTTTATATCGTAATCTAAATTCTTAAATTAGAAATTAGGATTCTTAATAGCTACGCTAGAACCAGATGGTGCGTTTAATTCAAACTCATCACCAGGAACATCCCAGTAGTCCATGTAGTTGTAGTTCATAGTTGCATTTGTCCAAACAACTTCTTTTATATCAAACACTGTACAACCGTAACGTCCACCACCGTTAGCCACTGGATAAGTCCAGCCCCAACGTCTTGCATCGTAGAAAGATAATCCACGGAAAGCAAGAGCAACTCTTCTTTCTTTAGTTAATAAAGTTAAAGCGTCAGCTTTAGTAGTTGCAGATGCAGCAGCTAAGCCAGCTCCTTGGTAAGTTCTAACAGCATCGATAAATCCTAAACCAGTAGCAATATTACCCAATTGGATATTTGCTTCTGCTTGCATCATAGCATTCTCTTCGTAGCTAGCTGCAATAATTAATTCGTATTTACCTACGTTTTTAGTACCATAAGAGTATACACCAGCGATAGTACCGCCACCTGGTAAATCGGTAGTTTGCCAGTTAGGGTTTAAACTCCATCTTGTACCAAAGCTTAGACCTTGCGTAAATTGGTAACCTGTTTTAAAGTTACTTGCTTTACGTTTGTCAGCAGCATCAAAATCTTGAACGAAACGCTCACTAATTTTGAAGGTACCACTACTTGCTCTGTTAGTTGCTAAGGCTGCAGCTGTTCCACCATTTACAGAAAACCAGTTATTTAAGTCTGTTGTACGACCTGTTAAAACATAGTCTGTACTTTTCACACCATTAGATGTTAAAGTTAAAACTGTATTCCAATCGGCAGTAGTCATTACACCTGAGAAAGCATTTTTTGAAATAGTAACACCTGCTACACCATTTACAAAAGTTGACATCTTATTTAATAAAATGTTACGTGCTTTTAATGTATTAATGTTTCTAACCCACATGTCTTTAGTCATTAATTGACCATTACCTACTTGACTAGCTTCAGGAATTAATTTTCCTAAAGTAGCAGTGTAGTCTGCAGTATTAGAAGCAGATCCTAAAGTAGTTACAGCTAAATCGTAGTAGTAATTAGAACGAGCAATCACCGCATCATGAGATACATAGTTGCCACTTGTTTTACCAGCTGTATCTGTAATAAGACCAGCATAGTACATTGTTCCAATTTGAGCATAAGCCCATCCTTTCCAGAAATAAGACCAAGCTTTA
>JBEGKS010000004.1:0-14767 GCA_041183945.1 Bacteroidota bacterium
AATTAGTTGTATTTTTTTCCGCAGAACAAGTTATTGAAACTTGTTGGTTTCAAAATATTTTGGTTAAACTTTTATATAAGGTAACAAACAATTAACCTTGACTAATGAGTATTGGATTATGTTATTTTAGTAAACTGTATTTTTTGACTTGCATCAATTTTTAACCATACGAATGCACCTATAAAAACAATAATACCTATATAAAGTACAGGTAAATAATATCCATAGGTATTAGCCATATAGCCAAAAAACACGGTACTTAAATATGCCCCGGTTAAGCCGGCACTATTCATAGAGCCTGAAATAGTACCACTTTTATCTCCACCCATGTCCATAGCAACTGCCCAGGCCACAGGAGCGGTCAGGTCCATAAAGGCCATACCAATCGCAAGCGCAATAATGGCTGTTAAATTATCTGGCACTAGTGCTGCACCAATAATACAAAGGCCAGCCACTGATAATCCTACCATGGGTACAATACGTCTTCCCCATTTTTTGCCGAAGCGCACACAGGCTTTGTCACTTAACCAACCACCGGTAAAGCAACCAATGGCTGCTAATAAATAGGGAATAGAGCTTGCCCAAATAAGTTGGTCTTTGGCAATATGTCTTCCCTTTTCTAAATAAGTATGAAACCAACTTTGAAAAAAATAAGCGCCTACCGCATAACAAACATACATGCCCAATAAAAACCAAAGATTGCTTGATTTAAATGCGCTCCATACAGAAATTTTAATGGTATCTTCTTTATGAACAGGTAAATCTCGTGTAGCTATTATATGTGCTAATTCATCTTTTGATATGTTCTTGCATTCCGATGGTTCTTCTTTATGCCAAAAAATCCAGAACAAAGTCCAAACCACACCTATGCCACCCAATACATAAAAAGAAGTTTGCCAATTGTACTTTTGTTGAATAGGTAATACAATAAAAGGAGTGAGGGCTGCACCTAAACGAGAAGCGCCCCAAATTGTAGCTTGCGCACGACCTCTTTCCAATACAGGGAAATATTTTGCAAGAACAATGGAGGTATTAGGATAAGCGCCTGCCTCTCCCATGCCAAATAAAAATCGAACTACTAATAACATTATAAAGCCAGTAGAAAATCCGGTAAGAATGGTAAAAAGCGACCACCATAAGACTACTCTAATTAATACCTTCTTTCCTCCCATCTTATCACCTAACCAGCCAGTAGGTATTTCAAAAGCTGCATAGGCAATGGTAAACATGCCTAGAATCCAACCCCACTGCACAGTGGAGAGCTGCAATTCTTCCATAATACTAGCACTGGCCGAAGACAAGGATATCCTATCTAGAAAAGTAATCATAGATAGTATAGACAAAACGGTAAGAACTTGATACCTTTTTTTCATGGAAAATTTTATAGCTATTGCAATATAACCAATTATGTCCTTGCCTATGTTAGTTCTATATTGATATTTTATACTTAAATATAGTTGGGTTAATATAATTATTTATTAATTTAATGTCCTCAATGAAAACCCGATAAAAGTATAACTGTTCTATGATCAAAAAATTAACCAAAAAAATTAGTCTTTTTATTTTTATAGCATTGATTTCAAATAATGCTTTTGCTCAAAACGATTTTATAGGGAGATGGCTTTCGCCTAGTAAAAAAGGTATTGTAGAAACTTATATACAAAATAATAAATTGTATGGTAAATTGGTGTGGGTGAAAACCGAAAGAAAAGACATTTACAATGCCGATAAAAATTTAAGAAATAGAGAAGTGAAAGGTATGGTGATGTTACACGATTTTACTTGGGAGGCACCACAGTGGGTAGAAGGTAAAATTTATGATCCAGAAGGAGGTTCAACTTATAGTAGTAAGAGGCTATATAGGTTTTTCCTTATTGGGCAGAAACGAAAAATTTACTAGAGTTAATAAATAATTAAATTTTTTTTATGTCCCCTGAAAAAAAAGACGCCTTTATTTTAATTAGTGAGCATGAGCATTGTGTTGTTAAAAAAAATGCTAACAATGAACAGCATGGCTTGTTTGCTGGCACTAACTTCAAAATAGGTGACAATATTGTTGCCTTTGATGCTTCTAAAATTGTAGACACCCCTAACTATTTAACAGTTCAAATTAGTGAAACCAAACATATTCATTTGTCTCCTGAATATTTACAATATGTAAACCATTCTTGCGAACCCAATGTTTTATTTAACACCAGTACCATGCAATTAGAATGCGTGAGTGATATTCAGGCAGGTGATGAACTTTGCTTTTTTTATCCAGCCACAGAATGGCGCATGGCACAGCAGTTTGTTTGCAATTGCGGCAAACCTAATTGCGTTGGTTTAGTGCAAGGTGCTGCAGACACTTCTTCTGAAGTCTTAAGCAAATACAAGCTTACCGATTTTATTAAATCGATGGCGGCTCAGTACAAAGCATTCTTATTATTATTTTAAAATAAAAAACCCCAAGCCATTTCAGCTCAGGGTTTTATTTAGAAGGGTTGTATTTGTATAATGATATTATTTATACCAGGATGAATACTTTATCCAATGTTTAAAAGTATTTAGTTACACCAGGTATAGCCACTGGATAATAACCGTCTGCATTAGGAAGTACAGGAGGCTCCGCATTCCAATCGTAAACTTTTGGATGAATATCAATGCCAGAGTTAATGGCTTTATCCCAGTCAATCACTTGACCAGAATACGTAGCCATTCTACCTAAAATGGAAGTCATGGTCGAGCTTGCACCATTTTCTGCATCGGCAAATTTGTATTCACCTTTAGCAATGGCTGCAAACAATTCATCATGTTCTGTTTGATAGGGATTGTTCTCTAATTTAGTATCATACTGATAAATAAGTTTACCTGTGTGGTCTTTAATATGCGCAGCCCCACAAAATATTTTACCCTTCGTACCTACTAATAATTCATCCACCTTACTCATGGTACCAGGAATATGTCTACACTGACTATTTAAGATAGAACCATCGGCATATTCAAATTCTACAAAATGATGATCAAAAATTTCACCATTTTCTTTCCCTTTTCTTACCTGACGTCCGCCCAAACCTTGTGCTTTCACTGGATGTCCACCTTTGAACCAGTTAATCACATCTAAATTATGAATATGTTGTTCAGTGATATGATCACCACATAACCAATTAAAATAATACCAATTACGCATTTGGTATTCCATTTCTGTTTGGTTGTATTTTCTAGGTCTTACCCAAACACCATCATTATTCCACCATGCTTGCGCAGAAGTAATGTCTCCAATTAAATCTTTTCTTTTAAACAGTTCACGATAAGAATTTTGATAATGTCTTTGTAAACCTACTACTACATTTAATTTTTTCTGTTTCGCAATAGCGGCAGTAGCAAGTACACTTTGAATACCTGCAGGATCTGTGGCCACTGGCTTTTCCATAAATACATGCTTGCCTTGTTTTATTGCTTCTGCAAAATGAATGGGTCTGAAACCTGGAGGGGTAGCTAGTATGACTACATCTGCAAGTGCAATGGCTTTTTGATAACCATCAAAACCTGTGAATCTTCTTTCTTCAGGTACATCTAATCTTTTCGCTAATTCTCCAATGCTATTATTTATTTCTTCAGTTAAAGATTTATGACAATTGTCCAAATTGTCTTTAAAGGCATCGGCCATCGCAACAATTTTTACATTTTGTTTACTAGACAATGCTTGCATAGCGGCACCGGTTCCTCTTCCACCGCAACCTACTACTGCAATTTTAATGGTATCATCGGAGCCGGAGAAAAAATTGGCGCGCGATAATAAGGGCGCTGCTAAAATACCTCCTGCAAGCAGGCTGGTTCCTTTTACGAAATCTCTTCGTGAATTATTTCCCGAAAATGGTTTGTTCATAATGGTAATTTTTAATTTATAAATTTAAATAGGCCTTAAAAAATTGTTTAATTTCTTCCTCTGTGGGTTGATTCAAAGGGCGTACAAGCCTTATGCCCACTTGTTTTGCTTCTGTTAACCACCACTTGCTTTTTGGAATTTGTGGATCTCTTCTATTCCAAATAGGATCTGAATGAATTCTTTTTGATGATCTTAATTCAGTAGCAGGGTCTAGATAACTTCCTCCTTTTAATGTTTTTGGATACCTAACTAAGTTAGGGGCTACTTTAAATTCATTATTGGAAATCTTTTCAAAAGCTGTCTCATCATAATGATCCAAGGTCCATTCAGTAAGGTTACCAAGCATATCATATAAGCCCCAAGGGTTAGGTAGTTTTCTGCCTACTTTATGAAATGTATTTTCACTATTTTTTTCATACCATGCATATTTATCTAAATCCGCTGCATTGTTTCCAAAAAAATAAGCAGTAGTATTTCCTGCTTTGCATGCATATTCCCATTCTGCTTCTGTAGGTAGTCGGTAAAATATTTTAGTTTTTTGATACAACCATTTACAATACATAATAGCTGCATATTGTGACATACTATTAGCAGGGTAGCCTCCTTCTTTTCCCATGCCCCAACTTAAATCAACATATTGAGGGCTAGGTCTTGTAATAGCGTCCACACTTACATTCTGGCTGGTGCTCTCGTCTTTTAAAAATACATCTAGCTCATCTCTAGTGACTTCATAAGCACTCATCCAAAAAGGGGCAATGGTAATTTTTTTTTGAGGACCCTCATCATTATTTCTTCCTTTTTCATTCTCTGCACTTCCAATTAAAAATGTACCGCCTTGAATGGGCACCATTTTAAAACGAAGGGAAGATCCTATCATGGGCTGATCATAACTTATAAAATTATTTTCTTGCGCATGAGCAAATGAAAATGCCGTCATTAAAAAATAGATACTTAAAAATATTTTATACAATTTCAATGCCCTTGGTTTAGTGTATTAAGATAAAACTTATTTTATTGTTTTGTCTATTTTTTACCCTGATTTATATCTGTGGTTTGCCAGTAATTTTTAAAATTAGGGGTGGACTCAAAATGTAATTTTCCCTTTTGAAGTGTACTTATAAATAAAGCAGCCTGATTAGATAAGGCTAAGGCCTTGGCTTGCTTCATTGGCAAAATACTACAAGCGGTGGCCAGCCAATCCGCCGTGGCACCGGTTTTAGCAATAATGGTTACATTTCTTAGGCTGCTTACACCATAGCCAGTAAGCGGGTTAATGATATGAGAATATTTTACCCCCTCTTTTTCGAAATATTGATACACATCTCCTGAAGTGGCTACCGAACAATTGGATACTTGTAGTTTTTTATTTAACAAGTCATCTGTTGTTTCAGGTAGGTTCACACCAATAAGCCAACCTTTACTATTGAGTGGAGCACCACTCATTACAATATCACCACCTGCATCGGCTAAGGCCTGCTGTATTCCATTTGTTTTTAAATAATCAATTACCCACTGAGCAATATAACCTTTAGCAATACCTCCAAAATCTAATTGCATACCAGAGGTGGGAAGAAAAATAGTGCCTAAACGCTTATTAATTTTTACTTGAGTTAATCCTACTAATTTTTTAGAAGTAAGCACTGTAGTTGTATTGGGAAAGTTTTTAGACTTTCTCGCATTTCTCCATAAACTACTTAAAGGACCAATACTAATATCATATGCGCCTTTTGATTGTATATAGGCTTGTTCAGATTTTTGTATTAAATCCAACATAGCAGTTGACATTTTGAAAGGCAGTAAACCTGCACTGGCATTGATTTTTGAAAGCTCACTGCTGGAGTCATAATTGCTAAAAATATGTGCTAGGGAGTCTACTAATTGAAAGCAGTTACGCGCTAAACGATTGGCCTTGACTGAATCGTCACTGACAATAATTATATTGAAGGGTGATCCCATCTTTATTTCAGAATAACTATACTTCACAGCTTGTGCATGCGCCAAGGGTGTAGAAAATACAAGAAGGCTTATTATATAAATGAATGGTTTCAAACTTGTTCTTATTAATACTTATGCCTAAATTTAAACTATAAAAAAATACAATACTATGGAACGTAGAAATTTCTTAAAACAAAATGTTTTAGTAGGTGGCTCTCTTATAGCAGGTACTGGTTTGTTAGCACAAAATACAAAAGCAACTACTTCAGCAGACACTACACCTTATAAATTACATTATGCCATTCATGACGGTATGTTTGAAAATTTAGCAGGGCCTAATTTTATTGATCAAATAAAATATGCGCATAGTATTGGTTTTACTGCCATTGAGGACAATGGCATGATGAGCAGAACCCCTGAAATGCAACAAAAAATTGGAGACACCTTGGCTGCCTTAGGTATGCATATGGGAGTATTTGTGGTGAACTTTTCCATTAATGATAAAATTAATTTAACTACCGGCTCTCAAGAATGGAAAGATAAATTTACAGCATCTTGTAAGGAAGCAGTAGAAGTAGCTAAAAGAACCAATGCAAAATGGATGACCACTGTGCCTGGAAATTTTGATAGAAGATTGCCCATGGATATTCAAACAGGTAATGTAATCGAAGGCTTAAGAGCAGGGGTAGAAATTTTAGAAAAAAATAATTTAATCACTGTTTTAGAACCTTTAAGCGATACACCCGATTTATTCTTACGCTACTCAGCTCAAACCTATGCAATTTGTAAAGCCATCAATAGCCCTGCATGTAAAATTTTATTTGATATGTACCACATGCAAAAAAATGAGGGAAATATTATTAACAATATAAATAGATGTTGGTCTGAAATAGCCTATTTCCAAATTGGAGATAACCCGGGTCGTAATGAACCAGGATCGGGTGAAATGAATTATCATAACATCTTCAAACATATACATAGTAAGGGTTACAAAGGAGTGTTAGGTATGGAACATGGGAAAGTGGGTGCGGGCTCAGCAGGTGAATTAGCTTTAATTAAAGCTTATAGAGAAGCCGATAATTTTTAATGAATTTATAATTAACCCTTATGAAAAAATATTTTCTTTTCTTTTTACTTCTTGCAATTGCAGGAAAAACAAATGCACAAAATTATCAAGCCAATTGGGAATCCTTGAATACTAGAAAAATTCCTTCTTGGTTTCATCAAGATAAGTTTGGCATTTTTATTCATTGGGGTGTGTATTCGGTGCCTGCTTATGCACCCATTATGCCTAATAGTGGTTATAGTTATTCAGAGTGGTATGGCCACAGATTATTTGAAAAACAAAAAGATTTTATTGCCTTTCATAATAAAAATTATGGAAGCAGTTTTGCTTATGATCAGTTTGAACCTATGTTCAAAGCAGAAATGTTTGATCCGAATCAGTGGGCCGATGTATTTAAAAAATCGGGTGCTCGTTATGTAGTACTTACTTCTAAACACCATGATGGCTATACCTTATGGAATAGTGCTGAAGCCGATCGTGATTGGAACAGACCTTGGAATGCAGTAACAGGAACGCCTAAGCGTGATTTATTAGGAGACTTATCTACATCAGTTAGAGATGCAGGACTTAAAATGGGTTATTATTATTCTTTATACGAATGGTTTAATCCCTTATGGATGCATGACCGTAAAAAATATGTGACTGAACATATGACACCACAGTTTAAAGATTTAGTCACCAAGTATAAACCCTCTGTTATTTTTTCAGATGGAGAATGGGATATTTCAGATACCGCTTGGCAAAGCCCTGCACTACTTGCTTGGTTATTTAATGAATCACCTGTAAAAAATGAAGTGGTCGTGAATGATCGTTGGGGTAATAATACAAGAGAGAAAAATCATGGAGCTATGTATACGACTTCAGAATATGGAAGTGGCATGGACGCCAGTATCATTTGGGAAGAAAGTCAGGGAGTAGGGTATTCTTATGGCTATAATAGAAATGAACAATTAAAAGATTATAAAAGCAGTCATGATTTAATTTTAATGCTAGGGGATATTGTTTCAAGAGGCGGTAATTTATTATTAGATATTGGACCTGCAGCAGATGGCACCATTCCAGTGATTATGCAACAACGTTTATCGGACATAGGAGATTGGTTAGCTATGAATGGAGAAGCCATTTATGAAACTGAAGCCTGGAGGCCTGCTCAGTGGAGCAAGGGCTATGTTCCACCAAAGAAGGGTGCAAGCTTTATGGCAAATTATAATGTGGCAAAACTAGTGGTGCCGCAAAGCGATAGCGCCTATATTGAAACCTTTTTTACTAAAAAAGGAAATGATATTTATTGTATTGTACCTTCTTATCGTAATATACTTACTGTTAGAGATTTAAAATTACCAAGCAGTGCTACCGCAAGCGTTTTAGGTGCTGATGTAAAAACAAATTGGAAACAAAAAGGAAAAGATATAGTGATTGATTTAACCTCACTTAGGCCTAATAGTATTTCTTCTTCAGGCATATTTGTAGTTAAATTAAAACAGTAATTAGCCTTTTAAATTATATTTTTTCATTTGGTTGTTCATTACTTTGAACCATAAGGGAGGAACCAATGAAAGTAAAATCATACCAGGATAGCCTGTTGGCATTTGTGGCGCATTATCATAACTTCTTAGTATTTGATATTTTCTAGAAGCTAAGTAGTGATGATCGCTATGACGGCTTAATTCAAATAACATTAAACGGCCAATAATATGATTGCTATTCCAGCTATGATGGGGTTGTACTCTCTCAAATTGATGGTCTCCTGTTTCATTTCTAGTAAGTCCGTAGTGTTCAATATAATTAACGGACTCTAATAATAAACCACCCATTAAAGCAGCTACCATAAATAATAAAGTGGTACTTAGTCCAAACAAGCTAAAAATTCCTACTAATAAAAGTAATTGTATGATTTGGAATAAAAGCATTTCATTTTTAAGCGAAAACCAAGCATGTCCTTTTTTACTTAATTCTTCATTCGCAATTTTCCAGGCACTTTTATAAGTACCTATTAAAGTTTGCGGCCAGAAGGCATATAAAGATTGATTGTACTTAGCCGTACTTGGGTCTGAAGCGGTTGCCACATGTTTGTGATGGCCTTTATTATGCTCAATAAAAAAATGCATGTATAAGCTAGTCAATAGAAGCATTTTGGCAAAGGTTTGTTCCATTTTATTGACACGGTGTCCTAATTCATGTGCTACATTAATTCCAAAGGCGCCACATAATAAGCCCATACTGATGACTCTACCTGCTATGGTGGCTGTAGATAAAGCAGGGGCTTGTAAAGAGTTTAAGAAAATCCAAAGAGAATAATATTGCATAATTACAGCTGCATATAAAATGAAATCGTATAGTTTATTTTGTTTCGCTAAGGATTCTTCTACTTCGTCTAAATTAGCGGGGCTGGCTTTTATAAATAGTTCAAGCAGGGGTACGGCAAAAAAAGTATACATTAAGGGAGCATAACATATTAAACCTTCCCCTTGAAAAGCAAGTAAGGATAATACATATAATATAAATGGAGTGATATATTTAAAAGCACTAATAGAAGTATACATAGTAATTGTATTTAAAAAATAAAAGGATATACCAACAAACAGTTAATTTAAATAAAGGTCTGCAATTTTTTTAGCTTCAATAATGGGGTCTCCTTCGTTTCTATTGGTTAAAACAATAATCATTAATTTTTTCTCTGGGAATAATAAAATATTATTTCTAAATCCTATAGAACTTCCATCATGGTAGGGATGTGTAATATTATTATAATCTTCTACATGCCATCCATATCCATAATCAATCATTTTGCCATTGTCTAATTTTTTTCTACTCCATGCATTTTTTTGCATGTCAGCACTGATGAGTTTATAGTCCCATAAAGCCTTGACCCATTTAGTCATTTCAATGACATTGGTATAAATACCCCCATCCCCCAATACTGCACTGGTAAGGCTTTGGTCGGTCTGTGTCCAGACTCCTTTTTCGAAGGAACTACCATAAGCTCTATTTAAGACTGTTGACTTTCCTTCTTCAAAGGCTACCGTGGATTTCATACCCAAGGGTTTGAAAATATTTTCCTTTAAAAAAACAGCAAAATCTTGTCCACTTACTTTTTCTACAATGAGTGCTAAGATGGCATAACCGGTATTACTATATTTATAGTTAGTGCCTGCTGGGAAATAAAGTGAATCTGCCAAGTACATTAACTGTAAGCAATTGGTATCATGCAATTGTTTTTGTTGGGTAGATGGCATGAGGTCTTCGTAGTCTATCAAGCCTGAACTATGGGTTAGTAAGTGTTTTATTTTTATTTTTTTACCATATGCTGGAAAGCTGGAAAAATATTTAGTTAGTGGATCTTCTAAAGAAATTTTATTATTCTTTGCCAGTAGTAAAATAGACATGGCCGTAAACTGTTTTGTCACAGAAGCCAATCTAAAATTGGTGAAAGGATCTATCTTTTCAAAACTGCTGAGTTCTTTTACGCCATAGCCTTTTTGAAAAACAATTTTATCGTTTTGAAATACCAGTACACTTGCACCAGGTTTTGAATCTGAATTATACTCCGACAAAATAGCATCTATTTTTCTTTCTTTTATTAATAAAGCACTTGGCTTGCAAGCGCCCAATAATAAAACACCTAAGGTGAAGACGATTATTTTATGGAATAATTTTTGACTCATTTTTTTAATAAATTTTCTAATTCAGCCTGGGTTTCTTTTACTGCCTTCTCAGTTTGTGAAGTAGGAGCCATTTCTGTACTTTCTAAAATATTAAATAATCCTGTAAATTTTTGATAAATGGCTGGAAATTTATACATTGACTTTTTACGGCCTTCATAACATATCATGGACAAGTCATGTTGGCGTTGCCATTGTGCAGTTCCTGTTTTCACTCTAGGATCCATGGAAATAGTAATGGGTTGTTCTTGAGTTTGTCCGTTCGCTGTTAATCTTACTGTATAATTACCTGGCATTACCCATGGTGCAGTAGCATCGGGTGGGGTATTATGTATAATGGCTGTCATAGGGTAGGCAGCTGGAGTATTCAATGGTGTATATCTCATATCCCATAAAAAACGGTGGGCGCCTGCAGTGGCTGCTAATATTTGTTGAGGTCTAATCCAATACAAAGGAATATTTACTTCTGGTATAGTATATAAAGTATCCTTACTTGTAAAGGTTCTAATAATATCTCCTTTCGCATTCATTATTTCCAATTTTACAGGACTGCTACTATTACTATTTAAATAATAATCTATCATGGCACCATCTGGAGGATTTTCACCTGCTGGCTCTTCAGGAGGAAGGGGCGTATCGGTATTCATATTCCATCTTACTCTTAACGCTTTTTGTGGTTTAAATAAAACGGTTTCTTTTGTTTTATTTAAATTGATTTGTCGAAGCGGTGTAATATTATCTAAAATCCAAAAACTACGACCATGTGTGCCAATCACTAAATCATCGTCTTTAATAACTAAATCACGAATAGAAGTAGCAGGCATATTTAATCTTAAGGACTGCCAGTTTTCACCAGCGTCTAAAGAAAAGTAAACTGCATTTTCTGATCCTGCAAATAATAACCCTTTTCTCACCGCATCTTCTCTCACAGAATTAATGGGTTCGTTCGGCAAGCCGTTAATAATTTTTTTCCAGGTCGCTCCGCCGTCTGTTGTTTTATAAATATGAGGTGTCATGTCATCCACGCGTATTCTGTTAACGGCCACATAAGCGGTGTTTACATCAAACCTACTTGCATCAATCATAGAAATTTTACTCCATGATGTAATAGATGCCGGTGTAATATTTTTCCAATGTTTACCTCCGTCTTTGGTGATATGAATAAGTCCATCATCGGTGCCTGCCCATAAAACATTTAAGTCCTGATAAGAAGGAGCGAGTGAATAGACCACTCCACGTTGACGCATTTTTTTAACCTCTTCTGTATTGTAAATGCCAACACTTGCAGGTATATCCCAGGTCTCACGGCTTAGATCGGGGCTAATGGTTTCCCAACTTGATCCGCCATTGGTTGTTTTAAAAATTATATTTCCTGCAAAAAATAAAGTTTTATGATCAACGGGTGAAAATAAAACCGGAGCTGTTCTAATAAAACGAACCTTACCATTTCTTACTGGGTTAGGTGCAATATTTTGAACTTGCGCAGTGCGCTTATCATACTTTGTAATTTTTCCACCATAAATAATATTGGGATCTAATGGGTCTGCTGCAACATATCCATATTCTTCTACACCCACTGGATGCCATTCTCTAAAAGTAATTCCACCATCATTAGAACGTGATGCAATACCTACTGAACCACTTTCTTGTTGACCACCATAAACATTATAAGGAAAAGCATTGTCTGTACTTACATGATAAAACTGAGCAGTAGCTTGGTTATACCAACTTGAATAAGTTTCACCACCATTCACTGTAATGGTACCACCTTGGTCTAAACCTACTGCAATAATATTGGTATTATTTGGGTTAATCCAAAAGCGGTGATAGTCGTCTCCGCCTGGTGCACCTTTAATTCCTTCCCAAGTTTTTCCTCCATCTTTTGATTTCCACATTACTACATTCGCAGAATAAACAATGTCTTCATTTTTGGGATCGGCTTTTACTTCTGCAAAATCACTTCCTCTGCCCCATAATCTTCCATCGGAAGTTAACATATACCATGACTCCCCTCCATCATCACTTCTATAAATACCGCCTTTTTTAAGAGCATCAACAGTTGCGTACATTCTATTTGAATTGCTAGGTGCAATGGTAAAACCAATTCTTCCTAAACCATCTTCTTTGGTAGTTGGAAAACCTTTCGTTATTTTTTTCCAAGTACTTCCTCCATCCATAGATTTATATAAGCCACTTGCTTCACCGTCCCATGCACCATTTTCCCAGGGGCCTTGTCTTGCAGCCCAAATAGTGGCAAATACAATATTGGTATGATTTGGATCAATCAATACTTGCACAGCTCCTGTGTTTTCGTCTATATATAATACTTGTTCTAAAGTTTTACCACCATCCAAACTTCTATATACACCTCTTTCTTTATTAGGACCATAAGGATGTCCAAGTGCAGCGACAAAAATTCTATTTTCATTTTTTGGGTCAATACTAATGCCACCAATTTGTTGTGCATCATGCAATCCCATATTAGTCCAAGTTTTTCCTGCATCTATTGATTTATATAAACCATTTCCAATAGATAAATCGGGGCGTTGAATACCTTCACCACTTCCTACATAAATAACATTTGAATTAGAAGGTGCTACGGCTACATCGCCCACTGAGCCTGTGTTTTCAGCATCAAAGATGGGTTTCCATGTATGACCATAGTCGGTGGTTTTCCATACACCACCATTATTCACACCAATATAAAATACATTGGGTTGGTCTGCAACACCAGAAATACCTACAGTTCTTCCGGCTCTATGTGGGCCAATCATTCTATATTTTAAACCCGCTAGTTGTTCTGTACTTACTTGTGCATAAGAGGAACTTACAAATAGCCCAAAGATGAATAATTGTAAGAAGAAATAGCGCTTAGTTTTTAAACTAGAAAAAATGGATTTCATATATTTAATTTAGGTACTTAAATATACAAAATATTGGAATGGATTTCTATTTATTCCACCAATAAGTAAATTTCAATACGACTGCTCTATTTTTAACAAATACTGGCCCGATATAGTAGTTGTCGGTATACACTATAAATAAATCTGATACCGGTTTATAGCGCCATTGAAATCTGGTATTAAAGTTTATATTTTTAGTTTGCTCGTTGTATTGGTAGAAGGCTGTAAAAAATAGTTTGTCTGTCATAGTGATATCTACTTTAGGACCAATTAAGAAGAAATTATTTTTACCCCAGGGTTGTGGAAGTTCAATATGATTATAAGTAGCAGCAACATCAAAGTTTACATAGGGTTGAATACGATAACCAATATCGCCCGTAATACTTAATAATTTACCATCTGCATAATAACCTCCTTTACGCGCCGATAAGTAATAAGTAAATTTATGTTGAGGTGCTGAAATCCAATCAAAGCCAACAGTAGACCATTGATGTTTCGTGTGCGCTGCTAAGGTTTGCTTGCCTATTCTAGTGGGATCAAAGGCTGCCAATAATTCTACATAGTCGTTTTGAATAACAGAGGCAATAGTGCTCTTGTCTCTAAATGTAATTAGGTAATTAAATAGTTTTGTATTGTCTGTCAAATTGAAATTTGAATTATAATAATAAGTAGTGGTGAATTGAGGGCCATAGCTTAAGATATTTCCACTTTTAGGAAAGTACAAGCGGGTAATGCTTGGCATAAACTTGATATAATTATTTCTTGGAATATAGCCCACTTCTGCATTGTAATTATTCCCCACAATTTCATGTTGCCATGAAACAATCCAATTTCTATTACTGTATTGTAAATTACCTGCGTTTAAATAATCGTTTCCAGATTTATTAGGCGTAAATGATTTTATTAAAATAGTTTTTCCTGTCCAAGGATTATTTTTTGGTGCTAAATTATATTCAAAACCAAAGTTTCTATTATAAGGATTACCCACTGCTGCAGAGGTGGTGGTTTGAGATGGATAATCAAAAGCAGTTTTATCAATATAGAATAATTCAATACTCGATTTTTTAAATAATTTTCTTTGCAAAGCAATGACTGAAAAATTTTGTGCTAAGAGTCCTGTATTTTTATCTTCACTAGTTTTCATATCCATAATACCAATACGCCAGTTCTTATCAAGTCTACCACTCATTCTAGCACCATAATCAATATTGGTATTTAAGCCAATTCTTCTAGAGAAAAACGGTCGAATACTTTCCGTACCGAAGCCATCAAATAGATCGGAATTTTCAATAAAAAACTGGCGTTTTTCCGGATAAAAAAGCTCAAATCGATC
>JBEGKS010000005.1:0-16148 GCA_041183945.1 Bacteroidota bacterium
TTTACAGTAATCTTACCATTGTTAATTTGAATCTTAACATTATCAATAGGAGCAATGCCTTCTTCTTGTAAAGCTTGTAATAATGTTTTAGTATTCGCAGTAATAGTTACCGTTGTTGCTGTATCGTTTACAATCTTAGCACCCATTGCAGTATCTGTATTAATTACAGAAATTTCAACAGTTTGAGATTTAGTTGTAACAGCCGCATCGGTCTTATGCATACTCGCTAAAGTAGGTGCAATAACTAATGATACAATAGACATTAATTTAATTAAGATATTCATTGAAGGACCAGATGTATCTTTAAAAGGATCTCCCACTGTGTCTCCTGTTACAGAAGCCTTATGTGGTCAGATTTTTTATAGAACATCTCACCATTTATTTCAACACCTTTTTCAAAAGATTTTTTAGCATTATCCCAAGCACCACCTGCATTGTTTTGGAATATACCCATTAACACACCACTTACAGTAGCACCTGCTAAGAAACCACCTAAGGCTTCAGGGCCCATTGTAAATCCAATTAAAATAGGAGAGATGATGGTAATAGCGCCAGGTAACATCATTTTCTTTAAAGAAGCTTCTGTTGAGATAGCTACACATTTTTCATATTCAGGCTTACCAGTACCTTCCATAATTCCAGGAATCGTACGGAACTGACGACGAACCTCTTCCACCATGGCCATTGCCGCTTCACCCACCGCGCGAATAGCTAATGAAGAAAATATAAATGGAATCATTCCACCTACAAATAATGCAGCTAATACATCTGCTTTATAAATATCAATATGTTGATTATTTGGCATGGCCACACCTACGAAGGCGGCAAACAATGCTAATGAAGTTAAGGCAGCAGAAGCAATCGCAAAACCTTTACCGCTTGCAGCTGTAGTGTTACCCACCGCATCTAAAATATCTGTTTTCTCTCGCACTTCAGCAGGTAGTTCACTCATTTCCGCAATACCACCCGCATTATCTGCGATAGGACCAAAGGCATCAATAGCTAATTGCATAGCTGTTGTAGCCATCATACCTGCAGCAGCAATGGCTACTCCATATAAACCTGCGCAATAAGAAGCTCCGAATATACCTGCAGCTAAAACAATAATAGGCATGAAAGTAGATTCCATACCAATTGCTAAACCACCAATAATATTTGTTGCGTGTCCAGTGCTTGATTGTTTGATAATACTCATTACTGGACGCTTACCCATTGCTGTATAATATTCAGTAATAATACTCATTAAAGTACCTACTATTAAACCAACTGCGATAGCACCAATTACACCATTTCTTGTAAACTCAATACCACGTAATTCCATTGTTTCAGGAAGTATATAGCCTACTAAAAAATAACAAGCAATAGCTGTTAAAATCATAGAACCATAATTACCCATGTTCAATGCTTTTTGAACAGTAGCTGTATTTAAACCAGCGTTCTCACTTATTCTTACAAATAAAGTTCCTACGATAGATAATAATATACCAACACCTGCAATCATCATTGGTAATAAAATAGGAGATAAGCCATCGAAGGCATCTACTAATTTTCCACCACCTACTGCAGTTACTTCTTGTCCCAATACCATTGTAGCTAAAACGGTAGCCACATAAGATCCAAATAAATCGGCGCCCATACCAGCCACATCACCCACGTTATCACCTACGTTATCTGCAATAGTTGCAGGGTTACGAGGATCATCTTCAGGAATTCCTGCTTCCACTTTACCTACTAAGTCAGCGCCTACATCGGCAGCCTTTGTATAAATACCACCGCCTACACGTGCAAACAATGCAATCGATTCAGCGCCTAAAGAAAATCCAGTTAATACTTCAATAGTTCTTAGCATTTCAGAAGGGTCACCATTTACAAAGAACATTTGTTTTAGACCTAATCCTAATACTGCTAATCCAGATACGCCTAAGCCCATCACAGATCCGCCCGTAAAGGATACTTTCAATGCTTGTGCTAAACTTGTTTTAGCAGCTTGAGCAGTTCTTACGTTTGCTTTGGTAGCAACTTTCATTCCAATATATCCAGCCGTTGCACTAAATACAGCACCAATTACAAATGAGATAGCAATACTCCAGTGACTTTCTGCATTTTTAGTAGCCATAAATCCTAATAATAGGGCCACAATTACCACAAAATAGCCTAGGATTTTCCACTCCGCTTTTAAGAAAGCCATTGCACCTTCAGCGATGTAAGTGCTAATTTCTTTCATACGGTCATTACCTGCGTCTTGTTTAGATACCCAATTGAATTTCAAGAGTGTATACAATAAACCCACAATACCCATTGCCGGAACGGCATAAAATAGAAGATCTTTCATAGCAATACTTATTCTTTTGTTTTCTGTTTAGATTGTTTAAGGTCTGCAAAAATAGGGGGTAAAAGTCAAAAAAGGGCAAAAAAAGGGCAACTTTACTCCACTAAGGCCGTGGTATCTACCTTACCTGTAAAAACAGAGGCAATTTCCTTGCCTTTATAGATAGATTTATTGAACTTATTGCCCAAAATTATAATGGTTGCCGATTCACTTATTAAGCGGGTAAAGACAGTATTATTACCATGCCACCATCCATTATGATACACTAGTCTTTCTTCATTAGGTTTCGCCAAAATACGCCAGCCTAAACCATAGTTATGATAGTACTTATTAATAGGACTTTGAGGTTGATAGGCCATTTCTAAAGTAGCCGCTTTTAAATAAGTACCTTCTGTTAAGGCTTTGTCCCATAAATACATATCTCTTGCGGTACTATACACATTTTTATCGCCATAAATGCAATCGTACTTTTCAATTTTATAAGGAACCATACGCGCATTATAAGAAGGCGTATACTTATCAATACTCTTGGCACTAAACACAAAAGTGTTTTCCATTTTCAATGGCTTAAAAATAGTTTCAGCCATATAAGTAGGGAAGTCTTGACCTGTAATTTTTTCAATAATCAGGGCCAACATTACAAAGTTGGTATTGCAATATTTAAATACTCTATTGGGCATTGCAGCTGGTGCTGGTCGCTTTGTCACCATATAGTCTAGCACATCTTGATTATTATACAACCCTTGTCTGAAAGGGCTTTCAGTCTTTATTAGTTTTAATTTCTTCACCCAACGGCCTCTTCTATTTTTCACTTTGACAGTTGTATACTTATTAGTTTCCATGAAATAAGTATAATCGGGTAGACCACTTCTATGAGAAAGTAATTGTTCTATAGTAACACTAGCATAAGGAAAGTTAGAAATATATTTAGTTACTGGTGCTTTAAGATCTAATTTATCTTCTTCCCATAATTTCAATGCCGCCATTCCAGTAACTTATCGGAAAAATTAGAGAAGCCTTTATAATCTTCGAAAATAACTTCCCCGTTTTTAGCAATTAAGATTTGACCGCTAAATCCTTTATTACCCAATAGGGTTTCATATTTAGCCTTCACCTCAGCTATTAAACGCTCTTTTTCCTCATTACTAAGTATAGTTGTATGTGTGATATCTAAAAAACGTGGGCCTTGACCAGTGCCACAGGCAATACTTAAAAAGAAAAATCCGAGTAAAAGGGTGAATCGAATGAACATCTGTTAGTTTTATAAGGTGGCCATAACCATTTATAGCTACAAAAATAACGATAGAATTACACAATTTATTGTTAATGAATACTAAACAGTTAATTTTTTTTAACTTTGTGCCATGAGTAATTTTGATGCCACCAGTTATCCTAAGGATAAAATTAAGGTCTTATTCCTTGAAAACATAAGCGATAAGGCGGTTCAGTATTTTAAAGACCAAGGATATACCGATGTTAAAAAGGTATCTGGGGCCTTGAGTGAGGAGGAATTAATCAAGATTATTAAGGACGTACACATTTTGGGCATTCGTTCAAAAACATTTATTTCTAAAAAGGTATTAGACAACGCAAAGAAATTACAGGCCATTGGTTGTTTTTGTATTGGTATTAATCAAGTGGATTTAAAAGCTTGTAAACAAAAAGGGGTAGCCGTTTTCAATGCACCTTATAGTAATACAAGATCGGTGGCAGAATTAGTCATTGGTGCATCCATTATGCTTATTCGTAAAATTGTAGATAAAAATACTGCTGCCCATAAAGGTATTTGGAATAAAGAAGCCAAAGGAAGTTTTGAACTAAGAGGAAAAACTTTAGGCATTATTGGTTACGGTAATATTGGTACGCAGTTAAGTATCATGGCAGAAGCCATGGGAATGAAAATTCAATTCTATGATATTGAAACAAAACTTCCATTAGGAAATGCGAAGCCTGCGAAATCTATAAAGGATATTGTAAGTAGTTCTGATATTATTTCTTTGCATGTTCCTGAAACCAGTCAAACAAAAAATTTAATTAGTAAGTCGGTTATAAGTCAATTCAAACAAGGTGCTATTTTAATAAACTATGCGCGTGGTGAAGTAGTTGACCTTGATGCTTTAAGTAAAGCCATCACGGATAAAAAAATAGGAGGGGCTGCCATTGATGTATTTCCTATAGAGCCTGAAAAGAATGGTGATGTATTCACCACTCCGCTACAAGGCTTATCCAACGTGATGCTGACGCCACATATAGGTGGATCAACGGAAGAAGCACAAGAAAATATTGGAGAAGATGTAAGTATAAAATTATATCAATATTTAGAGCGTGGGGTATCTTATGGTTCACATACTATTCCTTCCATTAGTTTACCACCAGTTGAAAACGCACATCGTATTTTACATATTCACAATAATGTACCGGGTGTATTGAGTGCGATTAATACAGTGATGTCTAAAAATAAAATAAATATTGTGGGGCAATATTTAAAAACCAATGATGAAATTGGCTATGTGGTATTAGATGTCGATTCTAAATTATCGAAAACCGCCATTGCACTATTAAAAGAAGTGAAGCATACTATTAGAGCGCGTATGTTGTATTAGTAGATTTTAATTTGCACTGAGCTTTTAAAATTCAGTTATTGATATTAAGCCTGCAATTGTTCTAGTATTTTTTTAATCTCTTCTGCGTCTACTCCGGTAGCTTGCATATTTTCCTTCATCGAATCTTTTATATACGACATTTTACTTGCTTGCATTTGACGCGCACTGCTATGCATTTCTTTAGCACCAGTTGCCTGTATAATTTCTTTGATATTACTTGAACGCACACCAGAGCCTGGCATTATTATAATTCTATCACCCGCTTGTTCTACTAATTTTTTTAATAAGGGCATTGCATCTGCTGCATTAGGTACTTGACCACTGGTTAAAATACGCTTACAACCTGTTGAAATAATTTCTTCTAAAGCAATGAATGGGTCTTTGCATCTATCAAAGGCTCTATGAAAACTTATTTGCATAGTAGGACCCGCTATATCTATAAGTTCTTTGGTTCTTTTAGTATCAATGCTTCCATCCGCATTCAATAATCCTATAACGGCTCCTAAATAGCCTAGTTCTTTACTAATTTGTAAATCGGCCTTCATTACTTCAAACTCCGATCTTGAATATAAAAAATCACCTCCTCTGGGACGTATAATTGGAAATACTGGTTGAGTTGTATAAGACCTTAGCGTTTTTAAACTTCCATAAGAGGGGGTAGTGCCGCCTTCTTGAGGGTTTTCACAAAATTCAATTCTATGTGCACCGGCTTTTAAAGCAGTCACTGCAGCTTCTACTGAAAATACAGCTATCTCAAGTTTTGTAGACATAATTAATCTAATGAAGAAGATTCAAATAATTTATTTCCATCTTTTGTATGCACTGCATAATTAAATCCTTTATGTAATGCGTAAGCACCCGCTTCGCCTTTTCTGTTCAGTGCAATAAAACAAACTTGTATATCTTTTGCCTTTTCTTTTTTAATTCTTCTTATTCTTTCCACCACAAATTTGCAAGCTTCCGCTGGCGACTTACCTTGTCTCATTTGCTCCACTACAGCACTAGCACCTGCCACACGAATCACATCTTCTCCTTGTCCAGTGGCTACCACAGCGCCCACTTCATTGTCTACATATAAACCAGCTCCAATAATAGGAGAGTCGCCTAAACGGCCTCTCATTTTAAAACCCGCACCACTGGTAGTACAACTTCCAGATAAGTTTCCAAAACTATCTAAGGCAATCATTCCAATAGTATCATGGTTCCACTCACCATTGCTTAGTTTATGTGGCGCCATTAAAGAAGGATCTAATTGACTGGTAGCTTGTTTTCTTTCAATATTTATGACGGGTTTGTACTCCGATTTTTTTAACCAATTTTCATAAGATTTTTTAGCATCCTCTGAAAGTGTATCAGGCTCTAAGGTAAAGCCTTCCGAAACTGCAAATTGTTGTGCGCCTTCACCCACCAGCATTACATGAGGTGTTTTTTCCATCACTCTTCTAGCCACCGATATAGGGTGTTTAATACGCTCTAAAAAAGCAACACTACCACAATTAAATTCATGATCCATAATAGAAGCATCTAAAGTAACATGGCCATCTCTATCGGGGTTACCACTTAAACCTACACAACAGTTAATTTCATCTTCAGTTACTTTCACACCATTTTCAACCGCATCTAATGCCTTTCCACCCACACCAATTACTTTCCAGGCCGCAAGGTTGGCAGCTAAACCCGCATCCCATGTAGAAACCACTACAGGATTCACCAATGGATTTAAATTGCTAATTGTATTCGAGTGGCCAGTAATATCTTGTACCGTTTTAGGAATAAAGCCAGTGATGGTAAAACTTGAAATACCTAAACCACTTAGGTTCAAAAATTTTCTTCTATCCATGCTCATAATGCTTTCATTTTATAGATTTCAAGATACGAACAATGAACTTATTTTTAGTACTTTTAAGTATTATATTTTATGCAAGCAGTCTTTACATTATATGGTTGGCAGGTAAGTAGTTATGAACCCATACAGCAGGGTTTAATCAATAGTACTTATTCTGTTCAAACAAGTAAAGGCAATTTTATTTTGCAATCCATTAACCACCGTATTTTCAAAAGTCCTTCCGCTATTGATGATAATATCAATGCTATTTCAAAGTACTTGCAAAAGCATCATCCCAATTATTTATTCACCCATTTAGTTCCAACATTAAATGGTAATACTTTAGTGAACTGGGAGGGTGCTTATTATAGAGCCTTTCATAAAATTGAGGGTTATGCTTTAAGTGTTTTAGAAAATGAAAACCAAGTAGAGCAGGCCGCTATGCAATTTGCGGGCTTTACCCATGTTTTAAAAAACTTTGAGGTGAATCAATTGAAAGATACACTGCCCGATTTTCATAACTTACATTTAAGATACCATCAATTTTCAGAGGCCATTATAAAAGGCAATGCCCAAAGAATTGCAGATACCCAAGACGCTATTTCATTTTTAGCCTCTCATAAAAAATATGTAGATATTTATTCTCAGTTTATTGAGCATGCTGAAGTAAAAAAACGTGTTACCCATCACGACACCAAAATAAGTAATGTGCTATTTCAAAAAAAGGAAGGCATAGAAAAGGCCATTTGTGTCATTGATTTAGATACCGTAATGGCAGGTTATTTTATAAGTGATGTAGGAGATAGTTGCCGCACTTGTTTATGCGCCGTTTCTGAAGAGGAAAAAGATTTAAATAAAGTAGTGGTCGATCCCGCTAAATGGAAAGCGCTAGAAAAGGGTTATTTGCATTTAATGCAAGATGAGTTATCCAATTTTGAAAGGGACCATTTTTTCTATGCAGGGCAATTTATGATATACATGCAAGCCCTTCGTTTTTTAAGCGACCATTTAAATAATGATATATACTATGGCGCCAAGTATGAAGGTCAGAACTTAGTGCGCACGCTGAATCAAATAAGATTATTAGAACAGTATAATAAACTGAATTAGAAAAGCTAAATTAAAGTATAGAAATACTAAAACTGGAATAGATATTTCAAATTATTTCAATAGTTTAATTATCTCTATAATTTAAAGCAGGAGGGCGGTCTCCCAATAATGCCTGGTATTTATAATCTCCTTTTTGCTTTATAAATTCTTCTTTTGCTTTTTGAATAGTAACAGGGCTATTATAAAAATCAATCGCCGTCATGGCCATTACTTTGGCTGCATTGATCATTCCTTTCGCAGCAATTTCAGTGGTACCACAAGAAACTGCCTGCCAACTATGCGCAGGTGTGCCAGGCACCCAGGTAGCGGTGCTTAAACCCACCGTAGGAATCGTATAACTCACATCCCCCACATCGGTAGAACCGCCACCAGCAGTAAAATCCACTTTCATTGGAAAAACTTTCTGTGCATCTTCAATAGGAGGGATAGTTCCTAGAAAACTTTTCTGCAAGTTCTTTGCAAATTCTTTTTCAGCTTCTGTATAAGAAATACCACCAACGGCTTCTAAATTTAATTGCATGACATCTGCCAAGGTTTTATTTAATAATAAATCATGGGTGCCATCAATAACTTCATATTTCATGGCAGTGCCTGTACCTATAGCAGCGCCTTCTGCAGCCTTGGTGACTCTGTTAAATATTTCTACTACTTTATCTCTTTTAGGATGTCTTACATAATAAAATACTTCTGCAAAATCAGGTACTACATTCGGTGCCTTACCGCCACTTGTAATCACATAATGTATTCTTGTTTCTTGTGGAATATGTTCACGCATCATGTTTACCATATTGTCCATGGCTTCCACTCCATCTAATGCAGAACGACCCAGTTCAGGAGAACCAGCAGCATGCGCAGAAATACCATAAAATCTAAACTTAGCCGACTTATAGGCTAAAGCGCTTTTCATAGTCACTTCATTTTTATTACCTGGATGCCAATGAATGGCTACATCTAAATCATCCATCACACCCGATCTTACTAAATATACTTTACCACCACCGCCTTCTTCTGCAGGGCTTCCATAAACACGAATAGTTCCTTTAATTTTTCCTGACTCAATTAATTTTTTAATAGCTATACCTGCTGAAACAGATGCTGTTCCAAAAATATCATGGCCACAACCATGCCCTGCATTTTTACCAGCTATAATTGCTTTTTCTGAATTTCCACCTTCTTGTGCTAATCCTGGAAGTGCATCGTACTCGGCTAAAATTCCAATGATGGGTTTACCTGAACCATAAGAAGCCATAAAGGCAGTAGGCATATCACCCACACCTGTAGTTACTTTAAACCCTGCTTCTTGTAAATGTTGCACATGAAGGGCAGCACTTTTAGATTCTTTAAAACCTACTTCTGCATATTCCCATAACTGTCTAGTCGTTTTTTTATCTTGCTCGTAAGCATTATTCAAAATAGTTTTTACTTCTTCTTTGGCTTTTTGCACAGAAGGGTCTTGTGCTTGCACAGAAAAGGAGTATAAACAAATGCTTAAAATAGATAGGAGGGAAGAAGGTCGAATCATATTATTATATTTAATAAAACTAATTTGAATAGAGTAGGGTTAGATTAATAATCTTCATTGGTTGCAAAATCGTTCTTTCTGTTTTTCCATTTGCCTCTAGTGAAATCAGGTATTAATTGAACCTGTCCATTTTCAGCAATCGATTTTTCAGAAAGCGGCGTTATCGCATACCAAGTAGCTAAGTCATATACATCTAATTGGAAAGGAACCTTTCTTTTAATACACTCCACAAAGGCATTGTCTACAAAAAAGTCCATACCGCCATGTCCAGCACCTACGGCATCTGCCTCATATTTCTTCCATAAGGGATGATCATGCTGCTTTAAGTAAGCCTCTGGGTTTTCCCATTGGTGTGCTTTGGGAGAAATGCCTTCTATATATATATGTCCCGCTGAGAATTCTCCTGAATGGAAATCCTGCCATAAACCCTGAACCCCTTGAACCCTGAACCCTAAATTATAAGGACGAGGAGAATTGGTGTCATGGGTAAGTAACATCGTCTCTCCATTGGCTGCTTGTATGGTAGTGGTTACGATGTCTCCTAACTTAAATTTTAATTTCGCATTAGGATGATTCTCACCACCTTTAGGGTGCTCAACTATATATTTATGTAAACCTCTAGCCTTGGTTGCTACCGATGATAACCTGGTTAATACATTACCTCTATTAATGTCGGCCATCATGGCTATAGGGCCTAAACCATGGGTTGGGTAGAGCTCGCCATTCCTATATAAGGAGTGGTTGGTGCGCCAAGCAGCTTCACTGAAGCCTTTACCTGCTCCAAACTCAACACCAGAAGCACTATCAGATGAATTAGGGCTATTGAATTTTACCCCTCTTAAATCGTGCTCATAGCCCCCTTGTAAGTGTAATAATTCACCAAATAGGCCTTTTTTAACCATATTATAGACAGCTAACACATCTCTACGGTAACATACATTCTCTAAACACATAACAGGTATGCCTGCTTTTTCACTGGCATTGACAATATCCCAGCAATCGGAAAGCTTTATAGCTCCACAAACTTCTACACCTGGAATAACCCCATTTTTAATAGACTCTAAGGCCTGAGGAATATGCCATTCCCAGGGTGTAGCAATGATAACTGCATCAATATCATGTCTTTGTAACAAATTCTTGTAGTCTTCATTGCCACTTTTAAACTCTACTGCAGCAGGACGGCCGGCTTCTTTAAGTATCTTTTGAGCATCGGCCAGCATTCTAGGGTCTGGATCGGCAAAAGAGACAATAATGGTGTCTTTGCGTTGGCAAAGCATCTCTAGATGGCTTTGGCCTCTGTAACCAGTTCCTATAATTCCTATGCGTACATTATCCATTTTAGCAGTTCCTTGCGCCTTTATAAATTGAGGAGAAAGCCCCAAAGCAATTGAGGATAATCCTGCATTTTGTACAAACTTTCTACGACTTAAATTCTTTGCCATTGTATTTAGAATTAGATGATTATTAGTATACAAAATACTAATTTATACTGAATATATACTTGAATTTATTGCTTGTATATTGATAGTATCTTGCTTCTAGGTTAGCGGTAAACATGCTATATTCCTTTTATTATCTCTTATATTAAGAGCATATCTTAAGCCACCTTACTATATCCAATACTACTGATTTACAGCTGATTGACCCATTCAAACCTATTTTTTGTGCTTATAATTAACATTATGTTAAATAGACTATAAGAAGTAAACCCCCGATTACTCGAGGGTTAAAAACTTCCTACTGATATCCTACTGATACTTGTCGTGTAGTTTATCGTAGATATTAAATTTAGCATCGAATTCATCAGAAGCTTTTTGATCCTTGCCTCTAGCTTTATCTCTTTTATAGGCGTACAATGTGGCCAAGAAATCTACCGATCTTGCAGCTACATTCTTTTCACCTCTTTCTAATTTCTCCTTGTCTTTAATAACATTATAGGCTTTATCAATCCACTCAATCGCTGCATCCACTTTCTCTTTTATGGGTGCTTCCAGGCTAGTATTTATTTTTCTTACAGAATCTATCTGTGCTTTGTAAAAAGCATCAAAAGCTGCTTTCTTTTTAGGGTCCTTAGGCGCCGCTGGCTTATTGGTATTAATAGCTTGTAAGGCCTTAATATTATCAGCTACTTTATCATCTAATACCGTAAACTGATTATAGTAGCTAATACCTGCGTTAAATGCAGCAGCAAAATTCTTATTGTTCATCGTATAAGCTTTCTTATAAGCTTCTGCAGCTTTAGCAGTGTATTTATCTGCATTGTCTTGACTAAGACCTTCTGTACTCTTTCCAGACATAAACATATCTCCAAACATTTGACACTCTAATTCTGATATTGAACCACCCGCTACTAATTTATCAAACATAGCCACTTTCTCTTCAATGCTTAAGTTCTTGTCTATATAGTCTGTTCCATACTCTACCCAACTTTCATTTGGATAAGCCGCTGCTGACATGGCTAAATAAGTATCGAATTGTTCTTTGTCTTTTTTGTTAATTAATTGAATTAATAAGTATCTGTATACATCCACTAATTCAGCAGTAGCCACTTTATTGTCTACTAATCTTTTATAAAAAGAAATAGTTTCGTCTAAATTACCAGCGTTTTGATTAGAATAGCCTGCATATATTAAAGCAGTGGTATCAAATTTTTGTTTAGAAGAAGCCCAACCTTGCGCAAATATGATATCAGAATATTTTACTGCATTTACAAAATGAGCAGCTGCACCCTTCCAGCTTTTTACGTTGAAACTATCTACCCCACCTTTAAAACTTCTAATATAAACATCAAAGAAAGGCTCTTGTCCATTGTCTTTGGCTAATTGCAAACTAGCATCGGCCTTGATATACTCATCCAATGCTGTTTTTACTTCATTATAAGCATTTGGATTTTTAGCAGCATCCTTATGGTAAGCACTATATATTTTAGACTTCCAATAATAAGCAGCTGCAGTTCCTGCTAAGCTTGCTTTTTTAGTGATTATTTTATCATAATCGGCTTTTGCATCGTCCACTTTACCAATTAGAAGATTTGTTTTTACTTTTTCAAAATCCTGTGCATGCAAAGTTTGCATTGCTAACAAAATGGTTAAAACTCCCATTAATTTTTTCATAGTGCTTTTTTTATTATGAATGATTGCCTGCTAAAGTTATAGTTAAAATTTAATTTTTTTTGCTAATTAGTGTTGAATGGTTGTTTGTTTTAATTACGATTCAATTATTCAACTACGGGTGTTTCAGGATTATCTGTGGCATCAGTGGTTTCAGTATTTTCAGCACCCTCAGCACTTGCTGTTGGCGCTGCACCTTCTTCTATATCTGCAGCCGATTCGTCTTGTTCTTCAATCTTAGAAGTAGCGGCAATTTCATCGCCCTCATCTAATCTTATTAAAGTAACACCTTGAGTGGCACGACCTGCTTCACGAATGTCTGTAATTCTAGTTCGAATAGTTACACCCGACTTACATGTAATAATTAAATCTTCTTTTTCTTTTACATCCATGATACCTACTAAACTACCGGTTTTCTCAGTCACGTTAATAGTTTTAACGCCCTTACCACCACGGTTGGTAATTCTATATTCTTCAATGGCTGTTCTCTTTCCAAAACCTTGTTGGCTTACTACAAGTATGGTACGCTCTTTATCGTCTTTATGCACACAAACTAAACCAACCACTTCGTCATTTTCATTGTCTACTTCAATACCCGCAACCCCTATTGCACCACGACCTGTTGGACGCACTTTCTCTTCTGGGAAACGAATGGCTCTACCCGATTTCACTGCCATCATCACTTCATTATTACCATCGGTTAAACGTGCTGCTAATAATTCATCGCCTTCATTAATAGTAATAGCATTTACACCACTTACTCTTGGGCGACTGAAATCTTCTAAACATGTTTTCTTAATAATACCACGCTTAGTACAAAGAATGATAAAATGATTTTGTACATATTCTTTATCATCCAACTTACGCACTTCAATAATAGCTTTTACTTTATCATCCGGTGGTATTTGAATTAAGTTTTGTACTGCTCTACCCTTACTTGTTTTTTCACCTTCTGGAATTTCATATACACGCAACCAGAAACATCTTCCTTTTTCTGTAAAGAATAGCATAGTGTCATGTGTAGAGGCTATAAACAAATGCTCTACAAAATCTTCGTCTCTTGTTTTAGTTCCCATTGCACCGCGTCCACCTCTTTTTTGTTGACGGTACTCTGATACTGCAGTTCTTTTAATATAACCTAAATGTGAAATAGTAATAACCACATCTTCTTCTTCAATTAAGTCTTCCAACTTCATTTCATCTGCTAAATATTGGATCTCAGTTTTACGGGCATCGCCAAACTTTTCTTTTACTTCTAGTAATTCAGTTTTAATTAATTCAAAACGTAAATGCTCGCTACCTAATAATTCATTTAATGATTTTATAATTTGCATTAAATGTTCAAATTCTTCTTTAATCTTCTCACGCTCCATGCCTGTTAAACGTTGCAATCTCAATTCCAATATAGCTTTTGCTTGAATATCAGAAATGCCCCAACCAGCATTCATTAAACTTTCCTTAGCCGCTTCTGGATTGGCTGAACTACGAATTAAACGAATCACTTCATCTAAATGATCTAAGGCAATTAAATAACCTTCTAATATATGGGCACGCTCTTGTGCTTTTCTTAATTCAAATTTCGCACGACGAATAACCACTTCCATTCTAAACTCAATAAACTCGCTTGTTAAATCGCGTAAGTTTAAAATTTTAGGACGACCCTTACTTAAAGCCACATTGTTAATACCGTAGCTAGTTTGTAATTCAGTAAACTTGAATAATTGATTAATGATGACTTGTGCTACTGCATCCTTGCGAAGTTCAATTACAATACGTGTTCCTTCACGCTTATTACTTTCGTTGTTCACGTGCGTGATGCCGTCAATGGTTTTATCCACTACTAACTGACCAATACGATCTGTTAAATTATCTCTATTAACCTGGTAAGGAATTTCATTGATAACAATTAATTCACGACCATTGGCTTTTGTTTCAACATTACATTTTCCACGAAGCACCACTCTACCACGACCTGTCATTAAACCTTGCTTCACACCTTCCATTCCGTATATCACACCCCCTGTTGGAAAATCGGGTGCTTTTACAAACTGCATTAATTCTTCTACTGTAATATCTCTGTTGTCAATATAGGCAATACAACCATCCACCACTTCTCCTAAATTATGAGGAAGCATATTGGTGGCCATACCTACCGCAATACCTGAAGAACCATTGACAAGTAATTGAGGAATACGTGATGGTAATACAGAAGGCTCAGATAAACTATCGTCAAAGTTTAATTGAAAATCGACAGTGTCTTTTTCCAAATCGTCCAACATGGCTTCTGAAATTTTCTGTAGTCTTGCCTCGGTATAACGCATAGCAGCTGGTGGGTCACCATCTTGGTTACCAAAGTTACCCTGACCGTCCACTAAAGTGTAACGCATGGTCCACTCCTGTGCCATACGAACCAGTGTATCATAAATCGCAGTATCACCATGTGGGTGAACTTACCCATTACTTCTCCCACTATACGAGCCGATTTCTTATAGGCTTTATTGCTATTGTTACCCAATTCACTCATCGCATATAAAACCCTGCGGTGAACCGGTTTAAAACCATCTCTCACATCAGGTAATGCACGACCAACTATCACCGACATAGAATAATCGATGTAAGAGGTTTTCATTTGCTCTTCGATATTGATCCTTATAACACGGTCATTATCTTGGGTGGCTTCAGTACCTAAATTTTCGTTGATATTATCTTCCATAGTGTTTATTTCTTTTTACTAAAAATGAGTTCATTTTTAAGCCCATTTTGAGTGTAAACGAAGATAACTTTTCAAGGCCTTTTTTGCTATTTTTAGCCCTTAAATTTTGTGTTCTTTTATCCACAGTTGTGGGTAAGAATTACTAACTTTAAAGCTCGGATTTTTAATGACTTATACGCGCTAAAATGAACCCTGAAATTCTACTAATTGGAGCTGGTAAATCGGCTACTGTTTTAATACAGTATTTACAAACCAAGGCAGTTGAAAATAACTGGTATATTGTCTTAGCCGATGGTAATGCCACTGTGGCGAATTCTAAGTGGAATAATGCCCCCAATGGACATGCTGTAGGCATTGATATAGAAAACAAAGAAAACAGGAAGGCCTTGATCGAGAAAGCCACTGTGGTGGTTTCTATGTTACCTCCTAGTTTACATTTTTTGGTAGCACAAGATTGTGTGTATTATGGGAAGCCTCTATTTACGGCCTCTTATGTGGATGATAATATGAAATCAATTGCTGCTGACATTGAGCAAAATAAGCTTTTATTTTTATGTGAAATGGGCTTAGATCCAGGTATTGACCATATGAGTGCTATGGAACTAATTCATTCCATTCAAGATAAAGGAGGAAAAATTACGGGGTTTAAATCGCATTGTGGAGGCATCATTGCTCCTGAAAGCGATAACAATCCTTGGCATTATAAAATTAGCTGGAACGCGAACAATATAATTTTAGCGGGTAAATCGGGGGCTTTGTATTTGGAGCAAGGACAAGAGAAAACCCTTAGCTATGATAAATTATTTGAAAATGCCCCTAGTATTGAACTACCTAGTTTAGGAAGGCTTTCTTATTATCCTAATAGAAACTCATTGTCTTATATAAAAACCTATAGTTTAGATAAAATGCAAAATTTTATTAGAACTACTTTAAGAC
>JBEGKS010000006.1:0-12227 GCA_041183945.1 Bacteroidota bacterium
GGTATATATCATGCCTCAATTCCTGATTCGTAAAGGGAAGCTCCTTGCTTATTTCACTTAAAGTCATAGCAAGTCCCTCGTAATTCTTACGATTTGTATTTTGAATGATCTCTTTCCCGGTTTCACTCTGGTATTTCTCAATACACTTGTGTAGTAAATATATTATTTCTTCTCTCCCTTTTTTAATCATAAAACATTATAATTCAATTTTTTATAAAATTTCGGTAATTTCTTTTTTCATTTCTGAAAAACAATTTGAATTTGTAAATCTTCAACTTATACTAAAAATTGACTATTCTAAGTTAATAAAAATAATTTACAACCAATAACTGAACTTTTGCTTTATTTCTAAACCAAATCTTATATGAAAATTAAACCTATCATTATCTTAGGCCTTTGCCTATTATTTTGTTTGTTACAAAATCCAGCCTTGGCACAAACAGCTGCCAAAAATGTACAATCAAAAGTGATAAAAGGGACTGTGTTAAATGCAAAGGATAATATGCCTTTGGAAAATGTTTCTATCAAGCTTTTAAATTCAAAAAAAGGCACCATTTCAAAAGCAGATGGATCATTTTCAATTCAAATACCCAATGGTGAAAAAGTTGAATTTAGTAGGGTAGATATGATTTCAAAGGTGATTATTTTAAAGGAAACCAATAATGTGGTCCTTTTACAAGAATCCGAAAACAACTTAAATGATGTTTTGGTAATCGCTTATGGCAATCAAAAGCGAAATTCATTTACAGGATCTATAGGTACTATTAAAAATACAACCATAGAAAGTGCACCCAATTCTTCAGTGCAAGAAACTCTTCAAGGGAATATGGCGGGTGTTCAATCTACCAATGCTACCGGACAAGCAGGCGGTGTGCCACAAATTAGAATTAGAGGTATTGGATCAATCAATGCATCTGCAACACCCCTTTATGTAATTGATGGGATACCAGTAGTGAGTGGAGATATTTCTGGATTAAATAGTAATACCATCGCGGGTTTGAATGCGAATGATATTCAAAGCTTAACAGTACTAAAAGATGCTTCTGCAACTTCTTTATATGGTTCTCGTGCAGCAAATGGTGTTGTATTAATAACGACCAAGGCCGGAAAATCTGGTAAAGCCAAAATTAATTTTACTTATCAAAAAGGGTATAACAATAATACACTAGCACCCGATCAAAAAACTTTAAATACGGACGAATATGTTCAGTATTATAAGGAGGGTTGGTTAAATTCAGGTAAACCTGCATCTTCTTTTGATTCCTTATTAAGTGCAAATGGTGTTAACCGCTCTGTAAACACAGACTGGTTCAATGAAGTTTTAAGACAGGGTCAATACAGTCAATATAATTTGAATGCAAGTGGTGGTACTGAAAAAAATACCTATTTTATTTCAGGAAGTTATTACAAATCAGATGCAACTACTAAGGGTATTGATTATGACAAAGCAACGTTTCGTGTCAATGTAAATTCTGAACTTACCAAAAAATTAAGTTTGAAAGCAGGCTTTAGTGGAAGCTTTCAAAGAACGAGTAATTTTTTAGGAGGAAGTTTTTTTGCTAATCCTATTAGAGCCATGTATCGTTTGGCACCATGGTTGCCAGTGTATAAAAGCGATGGTGCAACTTATGAGTTGGGTTATAATAGTGGATATAATCCTGTTGCAGTTATTGAAACGACTAATCGAAATGCAAAAACTTATAATTTCTCCGCTAATACTTCTGCAAAATATGAAATTGCAAAAGGCTTAACATTTGAAGGTACTTATGCATTGGATTTTAACCATGCATTTAAGAGTATCTATTATGATCCTAGAGTAGGTAACTTATATATTGCAGTAGGCGGAGCGATTGAAAATTACACACAAGACATTAATAACTGGGTGGCCACTAATATTATTAGATATAAAAAAGACTTCAATGACAAGAATAGTTTTGAGGCCTTTGCTGGTTACGAAGCACAAAAAAGAACTGATGTAGATATTAGTATTGAAGTAAATGGTATCGCTCCTGGAACAACCACCCCTGCTGGCGGATCAAGTCCTGTATTAACTACAGGTACTGGAACGGGGAATAGTTTGATAAGTAAATTTTTAAATACTAATTATTCTTATGATGATAGATTTTTTGTTTCTGGTTCGGTAAGAGAAGATGCTTCATCAAGATTTGCAAGAAATTTTAGATCAGCCATTTTTTGGTCAGTAGGTACAGGTTGGAATATACACAATGAGTCTTTCTTTAAATCGAATTGGGTAAATGAATTAAAGTTAAGAGCAAGTTATGGTTATACCGGTAACCAAGGTATTGATAACTTTGAATCTCAGGGATTATATAGCGCAGGAAGTGATTATAATTTACAATCCGGACTAAGCTTAAATCAATTATCTAATGACAATTTAACTTGGGAAAAAAATATTCCTTTAAATATTGGATTAGATTTCTCGGTTTTGAAAGGGCGCATCTCTGGATCGGTAGAGTGGTATGATCGATTAAGTAGTAATTTATTAATTAGTCAATCTATTCCAAGTTTAAATGGGGTTACTAGTATTACCGTAAATAATGGTGCAATGAGAAACAGGGGAGTAGAATTAACCATTTCTTCTGTGAATATTTCACCCTCATCCGCTAAGGGATTTAAATGGGTAACCGACTTCAATTTTACCACTAATAAAAATACAATTACAGATATTGACTCAGCTTACGCTGGTAATGCTGCGTATGATCGTAAAATTGGAAATGATTTTTATACCCATTATCAAAGAGGGTATGCTGGCGTAAATCCGGCGAATGGAGAGGCGTTATGGTATACCTCAAGTGCTAAAGATTCCACGACCAATGTTTTTACAACGGCATTACCTAGAATTGCACATGGAAGCGCCTTACCAAAGTTTTATACAGGTATGACCAATAGTTTCTCCTACCATGACTTTAAATTGAGCTTTCAATTATATGCCTATTGGGGAAATACGATTTATGATGAGTATGGTTATTTGCAAAAAACAGATGCTAACCTAGGATTCTCAGATCAAAGCAATGGTTTAAGTAAATATGAATATGCGCGTCGTTGGACTTCGCCTGGACAAATTACAGATGTTCCTAAACCAGTATTCTTGGGTACCCAATCCTCTGCAGGTAGTTATGAGAGTTCTCGTTTTTTATACGATGGCAGCTATATTCGTTTAAGAGATATTACCTTATCCTATAATTTACCTAAATCTTTTTTAGCTAAAGCAAAATTAAACACGGCGAGATTATATGTTAGGGGACAAAATTTATTTACCTACACAGTTGATAAGCGATTTAATACAGATCCCGAGGTTTCGATTGACGGTACCATGTCACAGCGCCCTCCGGTTTTTAGTACAATATTATTTGGCTTAGACATTAATTTTTAATTTGAAATAATTTTATTATGAAAAATAAATATATAATAACCCTATTTACAATTGCTATTAGCTTAATAGCATGTAACAAAGATTTTCTTGAAATAAAACCACAACAGAGCGTATTGACCGAAGATGTTTTTTCGAGCTTCGCCACTTCTCGTGCAGCAGTGAATGGACTATATTCATTGATGCAATCTTATAGTTACTATGGTAGAGACGCAATGGTCATTCCTGAAGTTATTTCAGATAATATGACTAGAAGTGTAAAGACTGGAAATAGATATACAGGCATGAATACAATGACACATACTGCAACAGATGCGAATGTAAGCAGAATGTGGAGTCAAATTTATAAAGTGGTGACCAATGCAAATGCTGTTATCGCTAATGAAGAAAATATTAACAAGGCTGCATCTACATTACAAAAAGAAGAAGCTGCTCAACTGGTTGGCGAGGCTTATGCAGTTCGCGCATTGGCTTATTTTGATCTAGTAAAGTTTTTTGCTAGACCCCTAAATCATACTTCAGATGGATCACATCTTGGCGTGCCATTGGTTTTATTACCTATTACCAGTATATCAGAAGTAGTATATCCCGCAAGGAACACTGCCAAAGAGGTGTATGATCGTATCTCTTTAGATATAGAAGAAGCTTTAAAAAGATTACCAGCTTCAGGTAATGTGTTATATGATGGTACGGCGAATAGTACTTTACAAAAAATTAGATTCAATAAATTTTCTGCTTTGGCTTTAAAGGCTAGGGTTGCTATTTATACAGAAAATTGGCAAACTGCCATTGATGCATCTAATTTGGTAATTGCATCAGGAAAGTATACCTTATATCCATATGGATCGATGGTCCAAGATTTTAGAACACAAAATAGTAGTGAATCAATTTTTGAAGTAGCCAATAATACCAATGATAATGCAGGTACCGATTCTTATGCATATTTGTCAAGCCAATCTGGATATGGGGAATTATTAGGAACTAGACAAACGATGAATAGTAAAAGCACTGGTACTACGCTATCTACTTTCAAAGGTCTTTACGATTGTTATTCAAATACGGATGTGCGAAGAATTTTTTTAAGCCTTGGAAATCGTAACTCACTAGGAGGAGAATTAAATGTTCCTTTATGTACCAAGTACATCAATATTAGTACAAACATGGAAAATATTAAAGTCATTAGATTATCAGAAATGTATTTGTCAAGGGCAGAGGCGATGGCTAGATTAGCTGTAAAAAATTCCGATGCAAATATTTTAAATAGCTCGTTGGTGGATATTAATTTAATCAGAAAGTCAAGAGATACTGCTTCTACCACAAAAGCTTTTACCGCATCCTTATTAGCGGTACCTCCTACTGGTGCAATAAAGGCAACGGCTTTACTAGATAGTATTATTGTAGAGCGTCGTAAAGAATTCGCCTTAGAAGGCCATAGAATCTTTGACCTAAACAGAACCAAAACAGATTATGTGAAAATAAATTCTGCAGGGAATAGCGCTTCGAGATTAATTCAATATACGGCGACCACTAGTAGCTATTATTACAGAACTATTTTGCCTATTCCTGTGACACAGGTTCAAAATAATCCTAAAATGGTTCAGAACCCAGGATTTTAGTTTATTTTAAAATATGAAAAAACTGTTTTTTTTTCGGTTTAAAAATATAGCCTTAACCATCTTATTACTATTTGCATTAACAAAGGTTGATGCAAATAGTAATAGAGATACATTACGTGTATTGTTTGTTGGTAATAGTTATATTTATTATAATAATTTACCACAGATGGTATCATTACTATCTGATAGCTTGAATACCAAGCTTATTTGTAAAAAATCGACTTTTGGGGGCGCTACACTAGGGGATCATTGGAATAGCAGAAAGGGCTTACGCACTCGAGAAATTTTAGCAAAAGAAAAATTTGATATCATCATTATACAAGACAATAGTATGTGGCCATTAGAGCATGGGGATAGTGTTTTAATGTATGGAAAATTATTCTGCGATTTAATTAAATCTAAAAAGGCTACCCCTTATTTATATAATACGTGGTCAAGAGAAGCCACACCTCAAACCCAAGGCGCTATTGATAAGGTATACCAAGAATTAGCCTTCCAAACAAAAGCGGTGTTGGTTCCGGTAGGCGGGGCTTGGGCGGAAGCCAAAACACAAAAACCCACTACACAATTATATTTTAGTGACGGATCCCATCCATCACCGCTGGGTACTTTTTTAATAGCACTGTGCTTTGTAAAAAAAATAACAGGTTTGCTACCTACTAAATTTGCTACCGTATATAATTATCCGGCAATTGATAATGAAAGTATCCGATTAATGCAGGTATCAGAAAACGATATACTGTTTTGTAGCAGCCTTGTAAATAATTATATAAAATAAATTTATTGAAAAAACTTTTTAAAAATCTTACCTTTTGGGTGTTGGCGTCTATTACTGCCGGCATCCTAGTTGGGTATATATCACCTAGCACGGGTGTTGCGATGCAACCATTGGGTAAGTATTTTATAGATGTTGTTAAACTTTTTATTAACCCTATTATTTTACTAACTATTATCACTGGAATTTGTGGAATGAGTGATTTAAAAAAAGTGGGAAAGATCGGTGGGAAAGCGATTTTATATTTTGAAATTGTAACAACCATCGCATTGGTGATTGGTGTAGTGGTCGCATATGTAATACAACCAGGTGCGCATGTGGACACTTCACATATTCAAAATGCAGATATTTCTGCATACAAACAAGGCGCAGCTTCGTTTTCTTGGTCTAGTTTTTTCAAAAGCAATATTACCATTCAGGTTTTAATTTTTGCAATCATTGCAGGAATCGTAATAAGTAAATTGAAACATCGTGCAACTATAGTTACAAAAATTAACTGGGCAAGTAAATATGTATTTAAAGGATTACATTTTGTTATGTACCTCGCACCCATTGGCGCTTTTGGTGGTATGGCTTATACCATTGGCAAATATGGTGTGGATACCCTATTGCCTCTAATGAAATTGATGGCTTGTGTTTACATTACCATGGCTTTATTTGTATTGCTCATACTCGGGTCTATCTTAAAATACTGTAAGGTTAATATTTTTTCTTTTTTAAATTATATCAAAAAAGAATTACTCATTGTATTAGGCACTTCCTCCTCCGAAGCTGCATTACCTTCCTTAATGGAAAAGCTAGAAAAAATGGGCTGTTCAAAATCGGTGGTAGGCCTAGTGATACCCGCAGGATATTCCTTTAATTTAGACGGCACTTCCATTTATTTATCCATGGCTATTATTTTTTTAGCGCAGGTTTTTAACGTTCATTTAAGTATAGAACAAATATTTACCATCATTGCCATATTAATGATTACCTCGAAAGGAGCTGCAGGCGTTACTGGGAGTGGTTTTATTGTATTATCGTCCACATTAACTGCTACTAATATGATTCCTGTTGAAGGGTTGGCATTATTGTTGGGTGTGGACAGATTTATGTCTGAAGCCAGAGCCATTACCAATTTCATAGGAAATGGTATTGCTACTATTTTTATATCCCACACGGAAAAATTATTGGATCATCCAAAGATGCATAAAGCATTTAGCAAGGAATCCCAACTAGATGAGATTTAATAAAACAGGCCTTAATAAAATTTAAGGCCTGTTTTATTTTCGTCTTATGATTTATTTAAAAAAGTAGGACTTTTTTAAAATACTATTCCTCCTGAAATAAAAGCCTATTGTATATAGGGCGAAACGCCTTTATTTACATTTATGCTTTGTTCAAACTGTTTGTTTCCTATCGTCGCCTTCAGTGTGTACTTTCCCGCTTCTATAAACTTATCATAATGAACAAAGTAGGGCTCATCGCTTGTTCTTTTGCCTAGAGTTAAGTCCCATCGATATTCATTAAAACCCTTCTTGCCCTTAATTTTCGTGCTCCAAATTTCTTTGTTTGCTTTATCAATGATAGAAAGTTGAATCGGTTGAGGTTCCTTCAGCCATAATGAAAAATTCGTTTTTTCAAAACTACGATAATCAGGTTCGCCGCCATTGGAGTTAAACCAGGGCCTTTGTATTTCTGCAACTTCAAACAAATAATCTTGTTCTTTTGCTAGTTGCTGATTCATCATTTTTTGAATAGGCTTCAAATTTATTTTATAAATTCCTCTTCCATGGGTAGCCACAACAAGGTCCATGGTAGGTAAATGTATTTCTAAATCTGCAATCGCCACCTGTGGCATATCCTTACCCAATGTTGACCAAGTATTTCCTCTATCCATAGAAATGTACACAGTTCTTAAGCCGCCAGCATATAATATATTTTCATTGGTTGGATCTTCTTTAATAACATTCATTGGTTCATCTGGTAATCCTGCTGATATATTCTTCCAATCAGTCCCATAGTTTTCCGAAACATATAAATAACTATGTAAATCATCATAATTAATACCGGTCATACACATATAAACCCTAGCTGTTTTAAAATTGGAAGGAGCAATACTACGAATATAATTATTTGCAATTCCGACTGATTTTTCTTCCCACGCACCGCCATCGTTTTGCGATACCCAAAAAGCGCCCTTATCAGTACCAACATATAGCAATCCTTTTTTAATCGTTGATTCCACTAACGCGCCTGCCGCAACTGACTGTTTTTCTTTTATTGCTGAGTTGGCAATATTTGGACTAATTACATTCCAAGAATCACCTCTATCTGTAGTTTTAAAAATATAATTTCCGCCATGATAAAGTGTTTTACTTTGAAAGGAAGAAATAAAGTAAGGGGTAATATAATTAAAGAGTAAAGTATCATGAATGGATTTTGGTAATCTAGGTTTTATTGCAACCGCGGTGTCTGCGCTTCTATCTAATCTGGTTGCATCACCATACTGCTGACTATAGTATACAATATTTTTATTTTCTGGATCAACTTGCGACACACAGCCATCACCACCATCCCAAGGATCAATCCATACATATTTCCATGCGTCACTAAAATTGGTATTTAATTCTTTTGCAGGTCCGTATACAGTTGCATCATCTTGTGTGCCACCATATATCGTGTAATTGGATGCATCAATGGCAATATCATAAAATTCTCCCGTGGGTATATTATTATAATGCATCCAGGTTAGCCCCTTGTCCATGGAAACATATAATCCGCCATCATTACCCAATGCAAGATGATTCGGGTTTTTGGGATTGATCCAAAGTTCACACTGATCTAAATGTAAACCCTGTGCAATGCTGGGCGTCATCCGATTTACGTTCCCGCCAATAAATGTAAATGTTTTACCACCATCTACACTATGCGCTAATCTAATCCCTAAGCAAAAAATTTCTTCATCATTTTTTGGATTCACATAAACATTAGTGAAGTACCAACCATATGCAGAAAATATTTTAAATGGACTTGAATGTGTTTTATTCCATGTGCGTCCGCCGTCTTCGGTTTTATAAAGTTCAGCAGCCTGGTTTTTTGGATTATTAAGATTGTCCACCAACGCATATGCCTTATTTGGATTAGTAAATGAAACGGATACGCCAATCCTTCCAACATTAGGCCCTGAGGGTAATCCATTCTTGCAAGGGGTCCAATTTTTACCACCGTCACTACTTTTATATACACCACTATTTTCTCCACTAATTCCTGGATAAACCTCCCATAGGGAAGCATACATTATTTTTGGATTCATTGGAGATATCACAATATCATTGGCGCCTGTTAATTCATCCTTATACAATACATGCTCCCATGTTTTTCCGGCATCTGTTGTTCTATAAATCCCTCTATTTTTATTTTTAGTCCATAAGTGACCTAATACAGAAACGATAACATTATTTGAATTGGTTGGATCAACTGCAATTTCAGCAATCGACCAAGAATCTTCCAAGCCAATATGTACCCATGTTTTTCCAGCATCATTAGATCGATACATACCTGTACCAGGTAATGTATAGTTTCTTGGTTTCTTAAGATGTTCTCCTGTTCCCAGATAAAGTATATTTGGATTAGAGGGTGCAATTGCAAAATCACCAATGCTAAAACCCGACTGATCTTCAAAAATTGATTTCCAACTTAATCCATTATTCACTGTCTTCCATAATCCGCCTGAACCAAAACCAACATACATGGTTCCCGGATTTGCTGTATCTACTTGGACTACATCCGCTCTTGCACTATTTAATGTAGGGCCTAATGATATCCAATTTAAATTGAATTTACTTTCTTCTTTCATTTCTTTATAGGCGCGAAATGAATTTATGAGTGGCGATGGCGTTTGTTGTGCATGAACAAAAAAGGTAACTCCAAAAAAAACACCAATCGCGGTAATTATAAATTTAGTCTTCATTAAATTATTTTAATTGAAATAAAGGAACCATTCAACACCCAAACATACTTTTAAATTTTAATAAAATTTAAGTTACAATTATAGTATATTTATATTGCTAAAATAAATAGTATGAAAAAAACTTTATCGCGCTCTGGTTTCTTTTTTGCTTTACTAATTTCTTTTGCGCCATTAATGGCACAATCTAATGTAAAGGACTCATTATCAATTCCTAAAGAGGAAAGGTCGGTTACCCATCACTCAGTTACGATTGATGGTAAGTTAATCACCTACACTGCAACAGCAGGTGCGCTTATTTTAAGAAATGAACAAGATGAACCTATTGCATTTTATGGTTATACTGCATATACAAAAGATGGCCAATCCGATTTAAGTAAAAGACCCATCACTTTTTCTTACAATGGAGGTCCGGGATCTTCCTCGATGTGGCTGCATATGGGGGTAATGGGACCTAAGCGTGTTATTGTTAACGACCCTAGTGACAATGGACCTGCGCCCTATAAAATAGAAGACAATCAATTTTCAACTTTGGATATATCTGATATTGTAATGATTGATCCAATTGGTACTGGAATTAGTAAAGCGGTTGGAAAAGCAAATAACAAGGATTTTTGGGGGGTAGATGGAGATATAAAATCTGTAAGTGGATTTATTAAACAGTATATTAATGAAAACAATCGGTGGCAGTCACCTAAATTTATTTTAGGGGAAAGCTATGGTACGATGCGCAGCGCAGGTGTTGCAAATTATTTACAGGAAACTTTAGGTATTGCTTTAAATGGCGTTATTCTTGTTTCAACCGTTTTGGATATGCGCACGCTTCGTTTTTATCAAGGCGACGATATTTCTTATATTTTACATTTACCTACCTATGCAGTATCTGCATGGTATCATAATAAAATAAAGAATAAGACCAAGGATTTGGCAGCATTTGCTGAAGAAGCAAGAAAGTTTGCAGCGGGCGATTATGCAACTGCATTAATGAAGGGTGCGGATTTATCTGATGCTGAAAATGAAAAAATTGCAACACAGTATGCTGCGCTTACAGGACTTAGCACAGACTATGTATTAAAAGCAAAACTGCGTATTAAAGAACCGCAATTCACGGAAGAATTATTGAGAGGTGAACATTTGACAGTGGGTCGCTTAGATGCTAGGTATACAGGAATAAATCAAGATTTATTAAGTGATGGGTCATCGTATGATCCACAAAGCACAAGCATAAGCCCTGCATATATTACTGCATTTTCAGATTATTACTATAATGAACTTAAGGTAAATAAAATGCTGACGTATAGAACATCAGCATATGCAACGCCAGGATTTAAGTGGGACTGGAAACATAATAAAAACTTTAACAACGATGCCGTTCCAGCCAATACAGCAGTGGATTTAGCAGAAGCGATGAGTCATAATCCTAAATTAAAAGTATTAGCTATAAATGGCTATTATGATTTAGCCACGCCGTTTTACGCGGCTGAATATACATTTACACATATGGGCTTAGAAAAACGACTTCAAAATAACATTATATTAAAATATTATGAAGCAGGTCATATGATGTATACAGATCCAGCATCAGGGAAACAGTTTAAAAAAGATGTAGCTGACTTTATAAAAGAAACTATAAAATAGCAGGAACAAAAAAGAGGCCTTAATTTAAGGCCTCTTTTTTTATCTTATAATTTATTTTAAAAATTACTCTGCTTCTGCAACTACTTCTTTTACTTCTGGAATCATGCGCTTCATCATTCCTTCAATACCTGCTTTTAAAGTGACCATTGAACTAGGGCAACCACTACATGAGCCTTGTAACATTAAATTGACTACGCCGTCATTATAACTTTTAAATTGTATTGCACCGCCATCCATCTCCACTGCGGGCTTAACATAGTTCTCTAATAATTCTTTTACTCTCTTCACAATATCATCATCATCCGCGTGCACTGTATTGGTTGCTTCTTGTTTTATTTTAGCTACCTCTTCTTCATTCACCACAACACCACCATTTTCTAAATACTCCTTTAAAAAAGTTTTAATGGTGGGTATCACATCCTGCCAATCATCTGTATCTGCACTTTTAGTAAGCGTAATAAAGTTGCTCGCTATAAATACACTTTTAATAAAAGGGAAGCTAAATAATTCTTTTGCCAAAGGAGAGGCAATCGCTAATCTTTCTTCTGCGATATCGATACTTTTTCCTGGATACAAAAGTTTGTTTGCGACAAACTTCATCGTCTCCGGGTTGGGTGTCATTTCAGTATAAATGCTTACAATGGTATTGCCTGTAGTAATCATAGTTGCGCTTTTTGGTAAAATTGAATACAAAAATAATCAAAAATGAGGGTCAACGAGGCGTTTGCCCTAATCTGGGCTATATTTTTCCGATATCGACAAGGGTAAAAACTATGGAATGATGCTCAACTTGGCATAATTCAGCATGATCTTCTTTTCGCCGTTTTTATCAAATAGGATTAATGCGATTGGGTT
>JBEGKS010000007.1:0-11789 GCA_041183945.1 Bacteroidota bacterium
TTCTTGTATAATTCAAAGTCACATTCCATTGGAAATTAGCTGTTGATACAGGAGTCGCTGTCAAAGCGATTTCTACACCCTCATTTCTAATTTTACCGATATTGATTGTCGTTGAAGAATAACCTGTTGCAAAATCAAGTGGTGCACTCGTAATTAAATCACGAGTATCACGACGATAAACAGTCATATCAAGTCCTAGTAAACCTTTTAAAAGTTTAGTATTACAAGCAGGTCCTCAGTATAGTATTTTATTAGATCAAAAAAAAGATGGCAAAGAAGCTGCCAGGCTAGCTTTCGAAACCGGAGAGTTTGCCATAGTGGGCGGTGCTAAATTAGATTTGAATGGGTTCTTTTTGTATGGCAGATACGTTATTGGCATGAATAATATTCGTTCTGCGAATGAACTCAGTAATAATTTAGGTGACCAATCTACTTGGAAGACTCGTCAATGGCAATTAGGCGTTGGCTTTAGTTTATTTAACTATTAGTTATTTAATTTTTAGACTTGCTTTTAACGCTGCAATATTAATGGCTGTAGCCTTTAGAACTTCTTTTTGTTCTTTTATAAAGCCATTGTCTTTTAAATCGCCCACCACGGCTATCATTTCTGCTTCATTTTCATAGACCATTTTTCTAAACGGGTTGCTATAATCTTTAGCCCTTGTTTTTTCTATGCGTGAAGTGATATCGGTCTTTATTTCAAGGTAGCTGTCTAGCCAAGTATTCAATTGCTTATTCGTAATTGTTGAAAGCTTCTTCTTGGTAATTAATTCCAGTGCAAGTAAGGCGTGGTTTCTTTTTTTAGTGGTATAGGTAGAAGAAGCATCTTCGTAAAACTGATGTATTTGATCCCAGCTTTCAATAGCACCCGATTTTATTTTAGTAAGTAAACTACTAACTGCTTTCTGAGGTATGAGTTGTCCACCCACATTTACCCAAACTAATTCCGATGTATTGGGTTTTAAGGTTTTTAAATGTGCTAGAACAGCTTGTCCGCCTTTCTTCGCAGTTAATTTGCTATTCATTATTTCAACTAAGGCTTCCATGCCATATAGAAATATCATTTTTTCAAAAATAGAGTAGGCTTCATATGTTTTAATTAACCTTGTTTTGCGTTTACTATTTTCAATATCCTCTGCAAATACAGAAAGGGCATCTATTTCCTTTTTGGTTTTAGTAGTAAGTAAGCTGTTACCTAATTCAATAAGTTTATCAATGCTTATATTAGTAGATTTCTTAGTACTATTTAAATAAGCCTTGGCCACGGAAGCCGCTATTATTTTTCTAGCATTCAATAATTCATTGACTGAATCTGGGGCTAAATAATTGTATTCAAAAATGGGGGTCTTATCTGTTCGCTTGTCTCTATCTATATATTTCCAAGCATTTCTAGCTAAGGCATAAAAATTATATAAAAACCAATAGCCTGGCATTATAATTAATTCATCTTTTAAAGGATCGTTGCTTATAAGTGAAAACGGAAGAGGAATATTTAATTCATAGTTATAATCACCCTTATTCAGTAAAGCAAAGCTTGCAAAAATTGAATTATGTTTTACACTCACACAAAGGCCTGGCCAAAAACCTCTACCCATTATTACTTCTCCGTCTGCACCACGACTATTATGGTTTGAGCCCAGGGTAGCACCTGCTGCAATATTACTTTGTCCCATCACTAGGGCAGCGCATAAAAAAGAATTATTATGATGCTGTTCATGTGCTGGGAAAATTAAAGAGTTCAGCACTTCGCAACAGGAAATGGTGGCATTTGATCCTAAAAAAGAATTAATTAAACGAGCTCCGTATTTTAATTGAGACTGGTCAGATAAAATAAAACGAACGGCCTTAATACCATAGAATATTCTGCAACCAAAACCAATAATACCATTCACTAGTTCACAGCCTTCCCCAATTTGTGTTCTTGCTTCAGGCGAAGAGTTAATGGTGACATTTTTAATTTTATTAGCCCCTTTTAAATAGGCGTCAGAACCTATCCAAACATCTTTGATAATCTTGCAATTTTTTATCACTGTGCGGTCACCTACTTTTCCATAGTAGCCTAATTTATTATCAAAACGTTTTTCAGTTAATTCTTTAAACTTTTTTTGTAAAACAGTATCCTGTCTATTGCGTGTCCATAAATAAGCGTCGCCAGCAGTCATGCCATTAAAAGGCATCACCTTTCTACCCGTATTCTCATTACATATCTCCATCCATATTCTTACCGACTCCTCTTCTCCTTTTTTAATAATACCATTTCCAAATTTAGAGTGGTTGGTAGTGACTATCTCGTTCACATTGGTAATAATAACATCGTTGCCAATAATATAATGCGACATATAGTTCACATTATGAATGGCTACATTATTTCCTAGGTCGCAACTAATAATGGTTGAATTGTAAATGCCTACAGGTACCACTAAGTCACTAAAAATTAAACAATTGGCTTCTAATTTTCCAATTCTTACTAAACCAAAGAAGGAACAATTTTTTACAAGCTCTGGGCTAAAGGAATCGGCGACTAAAATATCGTTCCAGTTATCGCTTGAATTTCTATTACGCACTAACTGCTCAATTTCTAAAGCACTTAGACGGCGGTATTTTATCCCACTTCTATTTTGTTGATTACGTAAATAGTATTCATCCTTTCCCTTCGGAACTTCTTTTATAAAACCATAGCCCAATTGGTTCACGGGCATTTTCTTGATATTATTCATTAATACATTTTAATTCTTATAGAACGGTTTATTTAAAAAGTGTTGGATGTGCTTCGTCCCAGTTCGTTGCTTTTTGATAGGCCTGTGCAATGGATAAAATAGTGGCTTCATCATATAAATTGCCTACAAAACTAATACCGGTAGGTAAATTTGACTTCTTGTCAAAGCCAGTAGGTACGCATACTACAGGGTTGCCTGTTAAATTGGTAATAGCCGATTGATTCCCATCACCTCTTGATGGACAAATAATAACATCATACTGCTGCATGACTTCATTTACCTTTTGCATAAGTGTGTAGCGATGTCTTTGTGCATTAATATATTCTACAGCAGGTATAAATCGATTGGTTCTAAAAGAGTTGGGCCAATCACTTTTAGTTTGTCTGGTAAGTATATCATCAATATTTAATCTTGTCATTTCGTCAAACTGTGCAGCACATTCAGCGCCAATAACTACATCCATGATATTGAAATTATATACGCCACTGTCTGGAAAATTCACTGGGATTAATTGTACGCCTAATTTTTTAAATTCTTCTAGTACTTTAAATTCATTTCTAGAAGTATCTTTTATTTTATCAAAATAATTTTTAGCGTATGCAATTTTTAATTTTTTAATGTCTTTGTTGGGTGTGTAGTTAAATGGCATATTTACAGCGCTGCCATCTTTGCCATCTGTTCCATGTATATAATTAAATACAATAGCAGCGTCTACAGCAGAACGGCATATAGGTCCTATTTTGTCTAAGCTATAACTTAATGCCATAGCGCCTGAACGGCTTACGCTACCAAAGGTGGGTCTTAAACCAGTAGCACCGCAAGTAGTAGATGGAGAAACTATACTGCCCCAGGTTTCCGTACCAATAGCAAAGGGCACTAAGCCTGCCACTGTTGCAGAAGTAGAACCTGCAGAAGAACCAGAGGATCCATATTTTAAATTCCATGGATTTTTTGTTCTTCCCCCAAACCAATAATCGCCCATGGCTAAAGCCCCTAAAGTAAATTTAGCTACAAGAACTGCACCTGCATCTCTTAGTTTAGTATATACAAAAGCATCTTCGTCAATGGTTTGATTTTGATAAGGCGCTGCTCCCCAAGTTGTCTTAGTGCCTTTTACAGCAAATAAATCCTTTAATCCATAAGGTATACCATGAAGTAAGCCTCTGTATTTTCCTTGCGCTAATTCCGCATCTGCTTTTTTAGCTTGCGCATAGGCAATCTCTTCTTGTAAACTAATTACACATTGTAAAGTGTCGCCCCATGTTTTAATACGCTCAATAAAAAATTGAGTAAGCGCTAAGGAACTTATTTTTTTATTTTTAATTAAAGAGGCTAATTGTTCAATCGTATAAAATGCTAAATCATTTTTATTGGCAGGCAGTTGAACGGTATTGTCTAATTTCCAAGCAATGGAGTTCTGAACTTTGTTAAAATGCATACCAGGTACCACCGGCGTTTGCCACATACTTAGGGGTACACTATTTGGCAAAGACAAATTATGCATTGCCTTGTAGTTCGCTAAATTGTCTATTACATCGGAGTATAAAGTGTCTATTTCCTTAGTGGTAAAACTTAGGTCAATTAGTTTAGCCGCACTAATTAAATCTTTTTTTTGAATGGAAGTATCTTGTGCAGATACAAAAATGCCAAACGATAAAAGTAAGCTTGTAAATAGGACGCGCATAAATTAGTTTTTTAATTGCATCAAAGATAATATTACCTACTTGGTTTTGGACGACTAAAATGTCTTTTTTGCCCACCATTTGCCATGGCCTTAGACCTAGCATGTCCTGAATTGCCTCTTCCTTGTTGTTTGGCCTCTTTAATAGGATTAAAGTTGGTCATCGGGAAGGGGTGATTTTCTATAACGGGTATCTTTTTTGCAATTAATTTTTCGATGTCTTTTAAAAAGGCTCTTTCTTCCGCATCGCAGAAAGAAATGGCAGTTCCATTCGCGCCTGCACGACCTGTTCTTCCAATACGGTGCACATAGGTTTCTGGAATATTTGGAATTTCATAATTTACTACATAGGCTAGTTCATCTACGTCAATACCTCTTGCTGCAATATCGGTGGCTACGAGTACTCTTGTTGTTTGTGCTTTAAAATTGTTAAGTGCTCTTTGTCTTGCATTCTGTGCTTTATTACCATGAATAGCTTCGGCCTTAATATTATTTTTCAAAAGCAGGTTCACTACTTTATCTGCACCATGTTTTGTTCTTGTAAAAACCAAGGCTGTTTTAATAGCTGTGTTTTTTAGAATTTCAATAAGTAATGCATTTTTATTTACTTTATCTACAAAATAAACCGATTGCTCAATAATATCTACAGTAGAGGAAACAGGCGTAACACTTACTTTCAGTGGATGAAATAAAATACTATTAGCTAAACTTACAATTTCAGGAGGCATGGTCGCAGAGAAAAATAGCGATTGTCTTTTTTTAGGAAGTACGGCTAATAATTTTTTCACATCATGCACAAAACCCATATCCAACATTCTATCTGCTTCGTCCAATACAAATATTTCTACTTCTCTAATATTTAAATGCCCTTGGTTCATTAAGTCTAGTAATCTTCCTGGGGTAGCAATCACCACATCCACTCCATTTCTTAAAGCAGTTACTTGTGGCCCTTGTCCAACACCTCCAAAAATAACAGTGCAGTTTAAACCTGTATGTCTTCCATAAGCATTAAAGCTTTCTCCAATTTGTATGGCTAATTCTCTTGTAGGGGTAACAATTAAACTTCTAATTTTTTTTCTTCTTTCCCCCGTTTTATTTTTAACTAATAACTGTAAAATAGGTAGGGTGAAAGCAGCTGTTTTACCTGTACCTGTTTGGGCACAACCCAATAAGTCCTTGCCTTGTAAAACAATAGGTATAGATTCTGCTTGAATGGGAGTGGGGGTGGTATAACCTTCTTCCTGAATGGCCTTTAATAAAGGCTCTATAAGACCTAGGGTCTGAAAATTCGTGTTCATAATAGACTGCAAGGTAGTGCATTTAAATTTGGGCACTTAATTCTTACTTTCTTACTAGTTTATAAGAAGTATGCACAATCTCTTTAATAAGGGCAGAGGGGACATGTCTATTGAGGTGTAAAGTGTTCCAATGTTTTTTATTCATATGAAATCCTGGGAAAATAGCATCTGGATATTCTTCTCTTTGTAGAATAATATCTTCAGGGTCTGCTTTATAATTCAATGTGGCAGGTAGTGCCATTAAATCTAAGATTATAAAAATTTTCCCTTTTGTTTTTAATACCAAATTGTTTTCACCAAAGGGGAAACATTCTTCTGTATCTGGAAGCGAAAGGGCGTAAATTCTAATTTCATCTATTTCCATACTATTCCACCGTTACACTTTTGGCAAGATTACGAGGTTTATCAACATCAATACCTTTAGCAATACCTACATAATAACTTAGTAATTGCATAGGTATAACACTTAATAAGGGAGCAATGACTTCATCTATTTCAGGAACAAACATAATATTATCTGACATAGTAGGTAATACCAAATCCCCCACACTAGCCACTGCAATAATTTGTCCTTTTCTAGCTTTGATTTCTTGAATATTGGATACTACTTTATCATAGTACATATCCTTGGTGGCAACAAAAACGACGGGCAAGGTTTCATCTACTAATGCAATTGGTCCATGTTTCATTTCTGCTGCAGGATAGCCTTCTGCATGGATATAGGTAATCTCTTTTAATTTTAAAGCACCTTCTAATGCTATTGGAAAATTATAGCCTCTACCTAAATATAAAAAGTCTTTAGCATCTTTAAATTTCAAGGCAATTTTTTCTATCACAGAAGTATTGGCTAGTATTTCTTTAACTTTTTCAGGAACTGATGCTAATTCATTGGCTAAATGTTCAAAGCGCTCTATGCTAATACTTCCTTTGGCTTTAGCCATTTTAAGTGCCATCATAGCAAGCACGGTTAATTGACCCGTAAAGGCTTTCGTACTAGCGACTCCAATCTCGGGGCCTGCATGAGTATAGGCGCCAGCATTACTTAATCTAGCAATACTACTTCCCACTGCATTTACAATACCGAATATAAAGGCTCCTTTTTCTTTAGCACTTTCTAAAGCCACCAGTGTGTCTGCGGTTTCTCCACTTTGAGAAATAGCAATAATAACATCGCCTGCGTGTATAACCGGATTACGGTATCTAAATTCAGATGCATATTCCACTTCCACAGGTATGCGACATAGTTCTTCAATCAAATATTCTGCATACAAACCTGCATGCCAACTAGTGCCACAGGCAACAATTATAATACGAGAGGCCTTGGTCAATGCATCTATGTTATTATCTACTCCAGCCATTACAATTTCTAATTGTTCATGTAATAGTCTTCCTCTTAAACAATCATAAATAGTATCGGGTTGTTCGAAAATTTCTTTCAACATGAAATGCTCATAGCCGCCTTTTTCAATGGCTGCTAATTCCATATCTAATTTTTGAATGAAAGGAGTTTGCTTTTCATTGCCTAAATTTTTTAAGATAAGCTCGTCTTTTCTTACAATCGCAATTTCATAGTCGTTTACATATACCACCTCTTTAGTGTATTCAATAATAGGAGAGGCGTCGCTGGCTAAATAATGTGCATCTTTCCCAATGCCTATCACTAATGGACTTCCTTTTCTGGCTGCTATAATGGTTTCAGGATCGTCCTGGTCAATTAATAAAATACAATATGCGCCTACTATTCTTTTTAAAGCAATTCTTAAGGCTTCTTCTAAATCGCATTTATTATTATCTTGAATGTCTTGAATAAAATTTAATAAGACCTCGGTATCGGTATCGCTTTTAAAAGTATAACCCTTTGAGATTAATTCTTTTTTTATGGGCGCATAGTTTTCAATAATTCCATTATGTAACATGGCTAAGCGGCCATTGTTAGATAAATGCGGATGCGCGTTTCTATCAGAAGGCTCACCATGGGTGGCCCAACGCGTATGGCCAATGGCAATATGTGAGTGCATGTTTTTTCCAATGACTGCTTCCTCTAATTCAGCCACCTTTCCTTTTTTCTTATGTACCTGTAATTTTCCATCTTGAATGATGGCGACACCTGTACTATCATATCCACGGTATTCTAAACGTCTTAAACCTTTAATTACAATTGGGTATGCTTCACTTTTACCAATATAACCTACAATGCCACACATATTTATTTATTTAGCTATTTATTCGAAATTTATGCGAAATTAGACTTTAAATATTGAATGGATGTTAGCTTTGAAACCTTTTGACTTTACAGAGGAAATTATTTTAGAAAATGAACGTGTGTTATTAAGACCACTTCAGGTTTCTGATGCCTCATTACTAGGGCATTATGTAAACGAGGAGCCCGATTTATGGCAGTATTCATTAGCAGCTATAACTAATACAAAAGATGTAGAAAAATATATTCAAGCAGCTATTGAAGCAAGAGAAAACAAAACTTCCTATGCTTTTATTGTATTTGATAAATTATTAAATACCTATGTGGGCTGTACTAGGTTTTATGATATTCAATTAAATTTTCAAACTACACAAATTGGCTATACCTGGTATAGTAAAAAATGTTGGGGAACGAAACTCAATGAAAATTGTAAATTTTTATTGCTTCAATTGGCTTTTGATCAAATGGGTTTTGAAAGAGTAGAGTTTAGAGCCGATAATAATAATAAAAGAAGTATTGCGGCTATGCAAAAAATTGGTTGTACCGTGGAAGGTGTATTGAGAAATCACTTGCCTATGCCGAATGGAAAAAGAAGAGACTCGATTGTACTTAGTATATTAAAGGAAGATTGGAATGCTTCATTGAAGCAAGCATTAGCAGCAAAATTAAAAGCTTAATAAAAAATAATTAAAGTAAAGTGCCTTGTAAGAATAAGTAAGCCAAACTAAAATAAATAAGTATGGCAGTTACATCCACTAAAGTGGCTACAAAAGGTGCAGAAGAGACTGCAGGGTCAGCGCCTAATCTTTTTAACACAATAGGTAACATAGATCCTGTAATTGTTCCCCATATAACAACGCCTAAAATAGTAAATCCAATGGTGATGCCAATTAAAAACCAATGAATGCCATAAAATCCTGGAGCGATCATATGCCATACTGCCACTCTAAAAAATCCAAGTATGCCTAGTAAAACGCCTAATAAAAAACCACCAATGATTTCTCTTTTTAATATTTTCCACCAATCGGCAATAGTAATTTCACCAACAGCGATTGCTTGTATAATTAGCGTAGAAGATTGAGACCCAGAATTACCACCTGTTGAAAGTATTAATGGAATAAAACTTGCTAACACTAAAACCTTTGCTAACTCATCTTCAAAATAACCCATCGCAGTGGCTGTGAATAATTCACCAATAAATAAAACCACTAGCCAAGTAATTCTCTTTTTAAATAGTTTTAATATAGAAATATCTAAATAAGGTTCATTCAAGGCTTCCATACCTCCCATTTTCTGCATATCCTCGCTAAACTCTTCATTGGTCACCCATAAGATATCATCAATGGTTACAATACCTAATAAAACATCGTTATCATCTACTACAGGAATAGCTGTGCGGTTATTCATTTTAAATACCTGACTGGCATGTTCCTGATCGTCGTATACATTTAAGGCAACAAAGCGACCATCTATAATATCGGAAATAATATCATCAGGCTTGGCTAGTAATAAATCTCTAATTCTTATATCGTCAATTAATCCTCCTTTCTCATCAATAATATATATAACGTCAATGGTTTCTGAATTCTTTCCGTATTTACGAATGTTATCTAAAACTTGTGATACTGTATAATGCGGATAAACATAAACATAGTCGGGTGTCATCAAACGACCCACACTGTCCTCTGGATAACCTAAAAGTGATAAAGTAATTTTTCTTTCTTCCGGGTCTAATAATTTTATTAAGTCACGAATGGCCGCCTTAGGTAATTCTTCTAAAAAGTCGGTACGGTCATCGGGAGGAAGTTCATTTAAAATTTTTGCCGTTTTGCGTGCAGGTAATTCTTTAATGATGTCTTTTTGCTGATTGATATCTAATATCTTAAATACGCTTACAGCTCTGTGCACAGTCATGTTGTCAATAATAGTAGCCTCTTTTTCTGGAAACTCATTGACAAGTTCCACCACATCGCTAATATTTTGTTCATCTAGAAATTCTCTTAATAGATGCATGTCGCCCTTGGACAATGTGTCCAAGAAAACTTCGGATAAATTAATTTCTGGCGTTTCTAATTCAACTGACATGGGTGCAAGTTAAGAAAAATACTAAAGTATGCCTTATATTTATAGTATGATTCTTCCATTTCTAACCATCGCCCCATCACCCAGTAGGGGTCGTGGTGTATTTACCACCCAAGCCATTGCGAAGGGTACTACCATTGAAATAGCGCCTGTCATTGTTTTTGATCACACGCAAAGAATGAAATTAGAAGAAACATTATTATATGATTATATTTTCGAATGGGGGGAAGATGATAAAAGTGCTGCAGTGGCCTTAGGATATGTATCTATATATAATCATGCCATTCAAGCCAATTGTAGATACGATATGGATTTTGAATTCGAAACGATGTCCATTATCACTACTAGAGATATTAAGCAAGGCGAAGAATTATTTGTTAATTATAATGCAGATGGGGAGGCAGATAAGCCAGTATGGTTTGAGCAACACTAAATAGATACTCTTAATAAAACAATAAACAAACAGGCATTGATAATTTAATAGAGACGCCTGTGGATGTTAAGGCCCCTGTTTGAATATTTCTTCTAAAGGCAATAATATTATCAGAATCTTGATTGGCAACGAGTAACCAATTGCCTTCTTTATTCATAGTAAAATTGCGCGGTGCTTTTCCTTCTGTACTATAATATTGTATGCTTTTCTCTTCTAGTTTTCCATTCGGAAGCACTTTGAATGAAACAATATTGTTTTCAGTGCCTCGATTAGTTGCGTATAAAAAAAGTCCATCGGGAGATAAATGAATATCGGCACTACCAGCGGTTCCTTTAAAACTAATCGGATGCGTAACTACTTTTTGTAAAAAATTAGCAGTTCCTTTAATAAAACGGTACACACTAATACTTCCTGTAAGCTCTTCAATCACATATAAATATTTTCCATTGCTTGAAAAGCATAAATGTCTGGGTCCTGCACCTGGACTTGATTGAATACTAGTTGCTTTTTGTATTTGAAGTGGAGGTCCATTTTTTGTTTGATAAGGATAAATAGAAATTTCATCTATGCCTAAGTCTGGAGTCAATACATATTTTCCATCGGGTGAAAAGAATACCCCATGCACATGTGCCTTTTCTTGTCTTGCTGCGTTAACACTACTACCGCTGTGTTGAATAAATTGTTGAGGGTTGGATAAACGTCCATCTGCGAATCGGTGATAGCTGGTAATACTTCCTCCACTATAATTGGCCACCAATAAATTTGATTGGTCTGGACTTAATGTAATATAACAAGGATCGGCGCCCCTGCTTGTTTTTTCTTGTATTAAATTTAATTTATTGTCTTCAAATGAATAGACGCTTACTTTACCATCGCTGCCTTCACTTACTGCATATACCTGCCCACGGTCTTTTGATAGGGTTAAAAAAGAAGGGTTCTGTGCGCCATTGGTATGACTTATTTCAGTAGCCTTTCCTGTGGCGGTATCAAATGATAACACATAAATACCTTTACTTCCTTTTTTGGTATAAGTACCTACTAATAAGTTAGGGGTTAATAAACTAGGAGCAGCTGCTGTAGTTTGAGCGCTTGAACTAAAAGCAATTGTAAAAAAAATAAAAATGAAAATTAATTTTTTAAACTGGATGTTTATATATAATTGCTTGCGCTGACTCATTTTATATTTTAATATTCAATTTTATTGATACACTCTTACATAGTCCACTTCCATTCTAATAGGGAAGATGCTATCGTCAATAGTATTGCCTGCAAAATTCCCGCCCACGGCTAAATTTAAAAGTAAAAATTCAGGCGCTACAAATGGATAAGCATCTACACCTCTTCCATCATTGGGTACATTATAATACAATACGCCATC
>JBEGKS010000008.1:0-15361 GCA_041183945.1 Bacteroidota bacterium
AGCAAACTGCCGCTTTAAGCTCCTATTTTTCTGAATTTGGCCTGATCAAGTACCGCGTTTTAGTGGAAGTACATTATTTCTTATTTCTTGCAGATAAGAAATTTTTTAAGGTAACGCCTGCCTTAAGAAAATCTCTACTTACTGTTGTAAAAAACTTTAGTGAAGCAGATGCGGAGAAAATTAAAACTATTGAAGCTACCACCAACCACGATGTTAAAGCCGTGGAATATTTTTTGAAAGAAGTACTAGATAAAAACAAGGCGAGTGAATTAAAAGAGTGGATACATTTTGGTTTAACTTCTCAAGACATAAATAATACCGCCATTCCACTTAGTTGGAAAGAGGCGATGGAAAATACAGTGCTGCCTTCTTATATTAATTTGCAAAATAATTTATATCAGCTATCCAAAAAATGGAAGAAGGTTTCTTTATTAGCACGCACACATGGTCAAGCAGCCTCTCCTACTACCTTAGGTAAAGAGATAATGGTTTTTGTAGAAAGACTACATCATCAAGTGGAATTATTTACAGCCATTCCTTATGCTGCTAAATTTGGAGGTGCTACCGGAAATTTTAACGCACACCATATTGCTTTTCCAAAAAAGAATTGGGTAAGCCTAGGTAATGAATTTGTAGATGATGTATTGGGTTTACAAAGAATGCAGTTCACTACGCAAATTGAACACTATGATCATTTCGCTGCACAGTGTGATACTTTAAAGCGTTTAAATAATATCTTAATTGATTTAAGCCGCGATATCTGGACCTATATCTCCATGGATTACTTCAAACAACAAACCAAAAAAGGCGAAGTAGGCTCTAGCGCTATGCCGCATAAGGTGAACCCAATTGATTTTGAAAACGCAGAAGGTAATTTAGGAATGGCCAACGCCATACTTGAACACTTAGCGGCTAAGCTTCCTATAAGCCGTTTACAACGCGACTTAACCGACTCTACGGTACTTAGAAATATTGGTGTGCCAGTAGGACATATTACCATTGCTTTAAATTCTTTAGAAAAAGGATTAGGCAAATTAATTTTGAATGAAGAAAAAATGCAGGCCGATTTAGAAAACAATTGGGCCGTAGTAGCTGAAGCCATTCAAACTATCTTACGCAGAGAAAAATACCCTAACCCTTACGAGGCTTTAAAAGATTTAACAAGAGGTAAAAATAAGATTGATAAAAAACTCATGCATAAATTTATCGATGGCTTAAAAGTAACTGCAGCTGTTAAAAAAGAATTGAAAGCCATTACACCGCATAATTATACAGGGGTTACTGCGGAGTATTAAAATAAAAAAGACTAATCTTAAGAGAACTAATCTTCCGAGAACTAGTTTTCCAATAAAGTTTATTTGAATAATCTTCAGAAACCTGAATTAATCTTCAGCGTCCGATCTATCATTGGGCATTTCAGTGCGCGGCACTACTTTCTTTCTTGGCTCTTTTTTTGCCAGCAAATTATGAATGGGTTGCATACCCTCTTTCTCAATGGCCATGGTTAACACTTGTGCAGTTGCAGCAGCATCTCCCCAGGCGCGGTGTCTTCCTTCTATTCTAATTCCTAAATCACGGGTCAAAGAACCCAATCCATATTTTTCTAAACCAGGAAATACCCTACGGCTTAATTTAATGGTACATAATTTAGGGGCCGACCATTGAAAACCCGACCTCCCTAATAAATAATGTACAAAGGAATAATCGAAGCTTACATTATGGGCTACAAACACACGGCCATTTAATAAATTGTATATCTGCGGTGCCACTTCTTCAAACAAAGGCGCAGCCGCCACCATTTCATCGCTAATACCAGTCATATTTACAATAAAGGGGGGTATTTTATGTCTAGGGTTAATCAAAGTCACATATTTGCCCGTCACTTCTACCCCATTATGTATTACAATAGCAATTTCAGTAATGCCCGCCGATTGAGGGGTACTGCCCGTGGTTTCAATATCTACAACTGCAAATTCCATAGAGTGGCTAAGGTCGTATTTTTTAGCAACTTATTGCTTGTCCCTTTTCCTTATTTTTGTGGCTCATTATAGGAAAAGACGCAAAGCATGGAATTGAGTAAAAACTACATACCAGGTGAGGTTGAATTAAAATGGTATAAGCATTGGGTGGACAGTGGTTATTTTCATAGCAGTCCCAACGATAAAAAAGCCTACACGGTGGTAATTCCTCCTCCGAATGTTACCGGTGTGTTACACATGGGGCATTGTTTGAACAATACCATTCAAGATATATTAGTGCGTCGTGCGCGTATGCAAGGTTATAATCCTTGTTGGGTTCCTGGAACGGACCACGCTTCTATTGCTACGGAAGCAAAAGTGGTGGCTATGTTAAGAGAAAGAGGCATTGCAAAGTCTTCTTTAACTAGAGATGAATTTTTAGGATACGCTTGGGAATGGAAAGAAAAATATGGCGGTATTATTTTGCAACAGTTAAGAAAGATGGGTTGTAGTTTAGATTGGGAGCGTACTTCTTTTACCATGGACCCTGATTATTACGAATCGGTTATAAAAGTATTTGTTGATTTATACAAGAAAGGAAAAATTTATCGCGGCAAGAGGATGATTAACTGGGATGTGCGTGCCAAAACTGCTTTAAGCGATGAAGAAGTAATACATAAAGAAGTAGCAGGTAAAATTTATCACCTGCGTTATAAATTAGATGTTCCAGTAGATGAGTATATTACTATTGCCACTGTGCGTCCTGAAACTATTTTAGGCGATTCAGCTATTTGTGTGCACCCTAAAGATGCGCGTTATAAAAACTTAGTAGGCAAATTTGCTTTTGTTCCTTTAATTAACAGACGCATACCCATTATTGCAGATGATTATGTTGAAATAGAATTTGGAACAGGTGCTTTGAAAGTAACACCTGCGCATGACATGAACGACTTTGTTTTAGGACAGAAATATAATTTAGAAGTGATAGATACCATGAACGATGATGGTACTTTATCAGAAGCGGCTGGCTTATATATTGGACAAGATAGAATTGAGGTAAGAAAAATTATTACCAAGGATTTAGAGGCCGCAGGAAATTTAGTGAAGATTGAAGACTACACACACCAAGTTGGTTTTAGTGAAAGAACCGACGCCATTGTGGAACCAAGATTAAGTTTACAGTGGTGGGTGGATATGAAAAAATTAGCAGCGCCTGCGCTTGATGCTGTAATGTCTGATGAAATTAGTTTTCATCCTGCTAAATTTAAAAACTTATACCGCCATTGGATGGAAGGCATTAAGGACTGGTGTATTAGTAGACAATTATGGTGGGGTCACCGCATACCTGCATGGTATGATGAAGAAGGTAATTTTTATGTAGCACATAATGAGGCAGAAGTAAACGCGAATCATCCAGAAACCAAAGGAAAAAAATTAACACAGGACGCCGATTGTTTAGATACTTGGTTTAGTAGTTGGTTATGGCCTTTTGAAGTATTTAAAGGTTTGTCGAACCCAGGTAATGCTGAAGTAAATTACTACTACCCTACTAGCACACTAGTAACAGCCCCTGAAATTATTTTTTTCTGGGTAGCTAGAATGATTATGGCCGGCGAAGAATACATGGGTAAGATTCCTTTTAAAGATGTTTACTTCACAGGTATTGTGCGTGATAAGCAAGGAAGAAAAATGAGTAAGAGTTTAGGCAACTCTCCAGACTTATTAGGACTGATAGACCAATATGGTGCAGATGCTGTTCGTTTTGGTATTATGATTGCTTCTCCTGCTGGAAATGATTTGTTATTTGATGAATCTACATTAGAACAAGGAAGAAATTTTAATAATAAATTATGGAACGCGCCACTAAGTTATTGAAGATGTGGGAAGCCCGTCAAAACAATCAAGGCACTATTCCAGAAGATGCAAAATTTGCAATGGATTGGTTTGAGGCAAAATTAAATACAACTCAAATTGAAGTAAATGAAATGCTGAAAACCTTCCGTTTAAGTGAAGCACTAAAAACTATTTATGGTTTAATATGGGATGATTTTTGTAGCTGGTATTTAGAATGGATAAAACCTGGATTTGAACAACCTATACATGCAGGGGTTTATGAAAAAACAGTGGAGTTTTATGATGCCTTATTACAATTACTACACCCCTTCATGCCATTTATTACAGAAGAGATACACCATACTTTAAAAACTCAGTCCGAGGATTTATGTGTGAAATTGTATACCCCAAATATTGTTGTAAATAAAGAAGTTTTAAATGCAGGGGCGTTATTACAAAATGTAATTTCTACTTTACGTGATGCACGTAATAAAAACCAGATCAAACCAAAGGATGCCATTGAATTACATATTCAAACTGCGAACAATGCGCCTTATCAAACCATTCAAAATATATTAGCGAAACAAATTAATGCTAGTAGCATAGAATACACAACTAGCACTATCGCCTCTTCTATTGTAGTGGCCTTAGAAAAAGATAAATTTTATATTGTTGCTAACCAAGCTATCGACACTGCTAGCTTAAAAGAAAACTTATTAAAGGACCTAGCCCATCAACAAGGCTTCTTGCAAAGTGTAGATAAGAAATTGCTTAATGAAAAGTTTGTTCAAAATGCGAAGCCAGAAGTACTAGCCATTGAACAAAAAAAGAAGGCCGATGCTTTAGCTAGAATTCAAACCATTGAAGAAAGTTTAGCGCAGTTAGGGTAAGATTTTTGTAGTTTAAATGAATATGTTTTTATTTAACTAAAATTATCAACTTAGAGTTAACTTATTATAACAGTAAATCTAATGACCGAAATTCAAATTACACGTGCTGGCTTAAATGACAGAGATTTTATCAGATCTGTATCTGAGCTTACCTGGCCCAGCACTTATGGTCATATTATATCCCAATCACAAATCGATTTCATGTTGGACTGGATGTACAGCAATGACTCATTGGAAAAACAAATGAATACTGGTTGCGAGTTTTATATAGCCAGTATTAAAAAAGAAAACGGTGTATTGGAGGCTGTAGGGTTTTGTTCCGTAAGTCCTGAAGATGAAGAAGATAAAAGTAAAGATGCATTAGAAATTTCAAATGCTCATAAACTCAATAAATTGTATGTACTTCCTGCAGCACAAGGTACAGGTGCTGGCAAGGCTTTATTAAATAAATGTATTGAGGTTGCTAAGGCTGCAGGATCGAACTCTTTATTCTTACAAGTGAATAAACTAAATAACGCTTACACTTTTTATTTAAAGAAAGGATTCATTAAAGAGCGCGAATTTAAATTCGATATTGGCAATGGCTTTTACATGGACGACTATGTAATGCGATTGAAGATTTAAGTATAAATACCCTTAGAAAATAAGCTATGAAGTTATTAAATCTTAGAAATTACCACCCTTTCTAAACTCATTTGGCGGTCGTTTGGATTGATTAAAATATCAATCTTGTTTTTGTATTTTTTATTCATTAAATCATGAATAAACCAAATGCCATTAAACTTTCCTGCATTGGTTAATTTTACTTTATCTCCGAAAGCAAATAATTCTTTTAAATCTCTACTAATGGCAATCACTCTATGTTTTTTGGGATTCAAACTATCTAATTTAAAACCACTCGCTGTTACTAAGGGTGTGCTATCGGTTTCAGAAGTATCTGCTTTATAAGTACTTAAATTCACCAACTTCATTGAATTTAAAACAAAAGGATATTGCATTACAATGGCCCTTGCTTTATGGCCTGGTCTTAATAAATAAAAACCGCCCACTAGCATTAATAGGAATACGCCCATACCTAGATACTTATTATATTTCATAATGAAGTGTTTCATAAGTGATGATGATTATACTATTAAATGGGTTTGTTTAACGACACCCATTATAAAAACGCTCTGTACCTGACTTATATTGTCGGCCTGGCTTAATTTGTTGACGTGGAAATTGTAATAACTGTTCATATCCTCGGTCACAATTTTCAGCATAAAGTCAAATTCCCCCGAAATACTATAGCATTCTACCACATCTGGCAAGTCATTTATAAGCTTAATAAACTGCCCTCCCGATTGCTTACTATGCTGATTTAGAGACACATAGCATATCACCATTAAACCTTTTTTTACCTTAGTGCCGTCAATTAAAGTGGCATATTGCTTAATCACCCCACCTGCCTCAAGCCTTTTAATACGCTCATGCACCGGCGTGGTGCTCAAATGAATTTGATCGGCAATTTCTTTTACCGTGATCCTCGCATTCTCCTGTAAGAGGCGTAAAATGGATAAATCCTTCTCGTCTAATGAGATAGATTGTTGAGGACTAGCCGAATCTACTGATGGAGTACTGTTTTTCATGTTATTTTAGCATAAATCATCATAAAAATAGAACATAATAGCCGAATATCCTAAAAATATCAAATATTTTATTATTTTATCCTATTTCATACCTTTGCCCTCTAAACAAAAAATATATGTCTAACCTAGAAAACATCGATTTTAGCCTACCTTATAAAGTAGCCGATATCACATTAGCAGATTGGGGTCGTAAAGAGATTCGTTTAGCCGAAGCAGAAATGCCAGGTTTAATGAGTATCCGTGCTGAATACGGACCAAGTCAACCCTTAAAAGGTGCTCGTATTGCGGGTTGCTTACACATGACTATTCAAACAGCTGTATTAATTGAAACTTTAACTGCTTTAGGCGCTGAAGTAAAATGGAGCTCTTGTAATATCTTCTCTACACAAGACCAAGCCGCTGCTGCAATTGCTGCAACAGGTGTGGGTGTATTTGCTTGGAAAGGTCAATCTATTGAAGAAGGTGACTGGTGTATTGAGCAAACTTTATTCTTTGGTGGTGCAGACCGTCCTTTGAATATGATCTTAGATGATGGTGGTGATTTAACCAACATGGTATTAGATAAATACCCTCAATTCGTTGCAGGTATTAAAGGTTTAAGTGAAGAAACCACTACAGGTGTTCACCGTTTATACGAGCGTATGGCGAAAGGTACTTTACCAATGCCAGCGATTAACGTAAACGATTCAGTTACAAAATCTAAATTCGATAATAAATATGGTTGTCAAGAATCATTAGTAGATGCGATTCGTCGTGCTACCGATGTAATGATGGCTGGTAAGGTTGCAGTAGTAGGTTCTTACGGTGACGTAGGAAAAGGTTCTGCCGCTTCTTTACGTGGTGCAGGTTGCCGTGTAATGGTAACTGAAATCGATCCTATCTGTGCTTTACAAGCTGCAATGGATGGTTTTGAAGTAAGAAAAATGATTGACGCCGTTAAAGAAGCAGACATTATTGTAACTGCATCTGGTTGTCGTGATTTGATCAACGAAAAACATTTCAGAGTGATGAAGGATAAAGCGATCGTATGTAATATTGGTCACTTTGATATTGAAATTGATATGGCTTGGTTAAATAAAAACTATGGTCATACAAAAGATACTATTAAACCACAGGTTGATTTATACAATATCGATGGTAAAGATGTTATCGTTTTAGCTGAAGGCCGTTTAGTAAACTTAGGTTGTGCAACTGGTCACCCATCATTTGTAATGAGTAACTCTTTCTCTAACCAAACATTAGCTCAAATAGAATTATGGACCAACCATAAGAACTACGAGAACAAAGTGTATGTGTTACCTAAACATTTAGATGAGAAAGTAGCTCGTTTACACTTAGCGAAAGTAGGTGCTCAATTAGACGAATTAACAGATGAGCAAGCAGCTTATTTAGGTATACCTAAAGCAGGTCCATTTAAGTCTGATGCTTACAGATACTAATCTTTAATTGATAGTAAAATGAGTAACTAGTTCTATCTAGTTTCTACAATAGATTTAAAATTCCCCTAGCCGTTCCCGAGTCATCAGGAGCGGCTTTTTTATGTAATTTTATGTACCTTTAAAGTCATTGCTTTTGCCCCTAGAATAAGCAAGCTATTTTCAATTTTATATGTATTCATTACATTAAACAATTACAATAAAACAATTTTGTATGAAACTGAACAAGATTTTAACCATTGCACTAACCACTACCCTAATCATTGGTGGAATTTCAAATGCAAATGCTCAAACCATTAGTATTATCCCAGAGCCTTATCAAATGACTAAAGGCACAGGTACTTATACCCTTCCAAAATCTATTGCTATTAATGCACCAAGTTCGGCTAACGCCATTTCCGATCTCATGGCAGGAAAATTAAGAACCACCACAGGACGCGTAGTGTATTTCAGCAAAAATAAACCCAGCATTGATTTACAAATTATCAATGACGCTAATTTAGGCACAGAGGGTTATACTTTAGATATTAATGAAAAAGGAATTCAATTAAAAGCCAATGCGAATGCAGGTTTATTTTTTGGATGGCAAACAGTGATGCAATTATTACCATCAGCAGTTTATGCAAATAGTTTACAAGCAAATACCAATTGGACTTTACCTTATGTATCTATCATTGACAAGCCTCGCTTTAGTTGGAGAGGTATGATGCTCGATGTTAGTAGACATTTTTTCAGCAAAGCAGATGTGAAAACATTTATTGATGATATGGCGCGTTATAAATACAACCGCTTTCATTGGCATTTAACCGATGACCAAGGATGGAGAATTGAAATTAAATCTCTTCCTAAATTAACCAGCGTAGGTGCATGGAGAGCAGAGCGTAAAGGTAAGTGGATGAATATTACTACACCTGCCCTTGACGAACCTAAAACATATGGCGGCTTTTATACGCAAGAAGATATTAAAGAAGTAGTAGCTTATGCAAAAGCAAGATTTATTGAAGTGATTCCAGAAGTAGATGTGCCTGGTCACAGCTTAGCCATGAATACAGCTTATCCTTTTTTAAGTACCACACCTAATTATCCCTTCCAAGTAAATGCAGGCGATGAGTTTATGGATTGGGAAGGATTGAATGGGCATGTGGCTGCTAAAATTGATAACTCATTAGACCCTTCTAATGAAACAGTATTCGAATACTTAGATAAAATTTTTGGTGAAATAGCCACCCTATTTCCATATGAATACATTCATATGGGTGCAGATGAAAATCCAAAAAACAATTGGGAGAAATCTGCGAATGTACAAGCGCTTATGAAAAAAGAAGGCTTGAAAGATATGAATGAAGTGCAAAGTTATTTTGTGCGTCGAGTACAAAAAATAATAAATAGCAAAGGAAAGAAAATGATGGGCTGGGATGAAATTTTAGAAGGTGGTTTGTCGGGAGATGCAACAGTAATGAGTTGGAGAGGTGTAAAAGGAGGAATTGAAGCTGCTAAACAAGGGCATCAAGTAGTAATGTCTCCTAACGACTACAACTATATCGATTTTTACCAAGGCGAGCAAACAGCAGAGGGAAAAGTATACCGTGGATTAAGAATGAAAACCACTTATAGTTTTGAACCCGTTCCAGTAGGAATTGATCCTAGTTTAATTTTAGGTAACCAAGCCAATCAATGGTCAGAACAAATTTTTGATATGAGATATGCTCAATATATGACATGGCCTAGAGGTATGGCTGTTGCGGAAACTGGTTGGTCTCCTAAAGAAAAGAAGAACTGGAATAGTTTTACTAAAAAAGTAGAGAGCCAATTTGAAAAACTAGATGCTGCTAATGTAAGATATGCTAGAAGTATCTACGACCCTATTGTGACAACGCAATTAAATACAAAAGGCGAACTCATTGGCATTATGGAAGGTGAAGTAGAAGGATTAGATATATATTATACCATTAACGATCAAATGCCGGATAACTATAGCGAAAAGTATACAGCTCCTTTTATAATTCCAGAAGATGTACTTTCTTTAAGAGTTATTAGCTATAGAGATGGTAAGCAAATTGGTAAATATTTAAATATTCCTATTGAATCTTTAAGAAAAAGAGCTGTTAAAGTATTGTAATGAAATAACAATACCATGCATTCTTCTTTTCGAAAACTAATTACCTTATTTCTGCTAGTCTTAATGCATTTTTCAGTAAATGCACAAATAAGAAATATTGAAAAAAATATTGCCTTATCAAAGGATAGTAGTTTACTACAAACTATTATTAAGCAGTTTAAAGGAAAACCCAATTCGTTTATTGATTCCACTTCCATCCAACTCAATAAATATGCTCAGCAGGTTGCGAAGTTTGAAGGAAAAAAAATAAGAAGCATTCAAATAGAGCAAAAACATTTTGGGGCTAGTATTGTCAACCCTGCGAATCTAAAAAAAGATGCACTCACTAAATTTGCTGATAAGCTGCACAATAAGACCAATGAAAACATTATTCGAAAGAACTTATTTATTCATGAGCAAGAAATTCTAGACCCCTTAGTCATTGCCTATAATGAAAAATGGCTAAGAGACTTACCCTATATACAAGACGCCCGTATACTTGCAGCAATATCTTCTGTAGATACCAATGAGGTAGACTTATACATTCTTACAAAAGATATCTTCCCCTTTGGAGGAAGCTTTAATATTAGAAATGCCGATTCTTATACAGCCACATTTAGTACTGAAAATGCGAATGATGGAGGTAATGCATTTACCTTAAGTCATAATTTCGATAAGAAAAGATCTATCAATTCAGGCTGGGGCTTTGATTACACAAGCAGAAATCTTAAAGGTAGTTTTACAGATATAAATATTGGTGCAAAATCCTTTGCCCCCAATGAAGCCAATGGCGATTTATCAGAGTCCACTGTTTACCTAAGAGGTAATCGTCCCTTACTTACGCCCAATAGTAAATGGACCTGGGGTTTTGATTGGAACAATGCCAATAATAAAAATGTATTTCCCAATAAATGGCCCGATTCCTTATTCAATAGCTACTATAATTATAACTTAAAACATTTTGATGCATGGATAGGTTATCAAATTTTTAACCAGCCCTATTCTCTTAAAAATGATAATGTGCACTATTTTATACAATTGCGTTTTTTAGAAAATATATTTAAACAAAGGCCCACAGATTATTTAGCTCAAATAGATAAAAATTATCAAAATATTCGAGCCTACCTTAGCTCCTTTACTTTATTCAAACAAAAAATAATTAGAACTCAGTACTTATATGGGTTTGGAAGAAACGAGGATTTACCCACAGGAAAATCAATGGTCATTACAACAGGTACCTATAGTAGAGAAAAATATACGCTGCCTTATTTAGGTATTAAATTGGAATCTTATAAATTACTTGCTAATGAAAATTTTAGGCATGGCAGTATAAGTGCAGGTTCTAGTTATGACGACGGACAATTACAAGATGTTCGATTCATTGCCAGTATTGAACAAATAAATAAGCTTCGTTATTTAGAGAGTGGTTATAAGTACAGATCCATTATTAATTTAAGTTTTACGCAAACGCTTAAAAATAAATTTAATGAGGCCCTACTAATTAGCAGCAGCTATGGTATACCGCAATTAAATAAAGAAAGAATTTATGGGGGCACCCGTATCACGGCTAACTGGGAGTCGGTATGGTATAATTCAAGGTCGTTTTTTGGGTTTCGCACCTCCCCTTTTGCCTTTGGCAATATTACTTATTTAAGAACAGTGGGCCAACCTATTGGAAATGGAGATATCTATTCTTCTATTGGATCGGGCATGCGGGTCAGAAATGAAAACCTTATTTTCGGCACCATTGAATTAAAGGCCTTCTACTTCCCAAGAACCAATTTGCAAGTAAGCCCTTGGAATATTAGCCTAATTACCAACCTTCGCTATAAGTACAATTCAAGTATTATTAGTAAGCCCGATTTTGTTCAAATAAATTAGCTTTTTTAGCATAAACATGCCATTTTCATTCAACCTTTAGTACTTATTATTGTTATATAAAATATGGTTCAAGCGTATAATTTTTTAGCAAGCTGGCAGCTTTTCCCCGAAAAAAGCGAGTTCGAGTATCAAATAGTTCCCAAATCAGGAAATTACAAAATTGAAAGTGTACAAAATGGCCATGCCCTTAGTTTTAGCCATAATTGGGTGAATATAGAAAATGAGGCTTTTTATGCCCAGTATAGTGTCATACCTAATGGTTTAGCACAAGCATTCGAAAACCATTTATTAGGTAATGAAGTGCTTGCTGAAATTAACAATGGCTCTTGTTTAACTGTTCAATTTAGCAAAGACAATAAAGAGGTACTTAAAGTTGTACATGAAATTTTATCGAATGGGTTTTTAAAAGTAACGCATTTTGGTTTCAAAGAAAATGGAGAGGCTTTTAAAAATATAGAAGTATACCATAAACAACTAAGCGTACTACCTTATGCCTCATCTGCTGGAAGTGTAGCTATTCGCCCCACTAAAGAAGGTGTTATAAAACACAAGGCTTTATCTGCCATGGAGGATCAAACCAATATGCAGTTAAATCAAATTAAAGAGCAAATTGAATTACTTGCAAGACAAGCTCAAGAAATTAGAAAGCGTAAGGAATTAAGTTTAATGATTTACGAAGCTAAAATTACTTTTAAACCACAAATAGGTCAAGTATATCATGTCTATGAAAAAACAGATGGCTCACATGTACTTTCATTAGTAGCGCCTAGTGAATGGGGTGGCGGTTCTGGGCCTTTTGCAGGATTTGTGGCAACCGTTAAATTATTAGCCGATCATACTTGGATTGAAGTATAATTAATAAATATGAAAACTATATCTTATACAAATTTCATATAGTTATTAGAGACATTAGAAGCTTTATCTAAAAACCATACTTACTTAATAACTCGGTCACTTTCTTTTCCACCTCGGTATCTTTTACAACAGCAGGCGCATGATGCTTTTTAATAGTTGCATCTAAAATTAATGGCCCCTTGCATCCCCAATGTTTATTAATTGTATAGCTATCTACCCCATCAATATCCTTAGCAGGATTGGTTCTTGTAAATGTGGCCCAAATAAAATTATTAAATTCAGCAGCCATCCAAGTAGCGTCTTCAGTAATTATTATCATAGCAACGCCTTCTTTCTCTAATAAGTTTTCACCTAATCCCTTTAATTTTTCTTGAATAGAACTTATAGAAGTAATTACAGCATTCACAGTATTTAAAGCTTCAACTGCATTTACAGCAATCACACCTGGCATCACTAATTGTGCATTTACAGCAATCACACCTGGCATCACTAATTGTGCATTTACATTTAATGCTTTAATACTTTCTGGAATGGCTGTGGCTAATTTTCTTCGAACGTCGCCATAAGCAGCCAAGACTAATTTAGATCCTGTATTTAATCCATCCCCAGAATAATCCAAGGTATCCATGGTGGTGTGTGTATAAAAATGTAGATCATTTGAAAAGTCCATTCTAGATAACATGTACTGTAAAAACTCAGGAACATTATTTACATCTAATGTCTTTGCATTCGTATCAATAACTTTTATTTCACTTTTTTCTTTCGATTTTTTCGCCTCCGCAGTTATCCAAACAAATTTTGCCAAGCTTAATTGCCCTGTGCCTAAAATATGATTGGCAATGGTTAAAATTTCAGCAGGTTTTTTATTTTCTAAAAACGGCGTATACCTTTCACTGCCTATGGCTAATAATAAGGGGTGCACACCAGCAGCATCTACTGCATGTACTTCTTTTAATCCAGGTATTTCGTTAGACACAGCCGATCCCGTAATATGATGAATAAGTTGTCCAAAGCTAGTGTCCTCTTGAGGTGGTCTTCCTACTACCGTGAATGCCCAGATGGCATTTTTTCTTGCATATACTTTATGCACTTTCATTACAGGGAAAGGATGTTGCAAACTATAGTATCCTAAGTGATCTCCGAAAGGGCCTTCTGGTTTATTCTCCCCAGGAAATACTTCTCCTGTAATTACAAAATCGGCGTCAGTACTTACACAAAAACCATCTATATAAGTATACCCAAATCTTTTTCCTGCAAGTACCCCTGCAAAATTCATTTCACTCATGCCTTCTGGAAGCGGCATTACAGCAGCAACACTATGTGCAGGTGGCCCACCTATAAAACAACTTACTTTTAATGGAAGTCCTTTATTATTAGCCTTGGTTTGATGCACACCAATACCACGATGTAATTGATAATGCAAGCCAATTTCTTTATTCAATATATAATCGTTTCCATTTAATTGAATACGGTACATACCTAAATTAGAATTTCCAATGCCTGGCTTATCGGCATCTTCTGTATATACTTGTGGAAGTGTTACAAAAGCACCCCCATCCATGGGCCAATGATGTATTAAGGGTAAATCGCTAATATTAATCTCCTCAAATAAAACTGGTTTTGAAATTGGATTTTTATTAGGAAGTGCATTGATAGCTGCCGGTAAAGCCGCCAAAGATTTTATAGGATTTTGGATAGCTGCTAAAGGATTAATTTTGATATCAATTAATTGCTTTACAGAAGGAAGTGTATCTCTAAAAATAAATTCACTTCTTTCTAGTGTGCCAAAAATATTGGAAGCTGCACGAAACTTGGAGCCCTTTACTTTTTCAAATAAAATAGCAGGGCCTTTTTGTTCAAAAATGCGCAAATGAATGGCGGCCATTTCTAAGTATGGGTCTACCTCTTCCTTAATGCGCAAAAGCTGTCCGCTCTGCTCCAAATCCAATAAACAAGCCTCCAAACTAGAATAAGCCATTTCTTATATTTGAGATGCAAAAATAACTTAAATTCGCCTATGACTCGTTTAAGTGTGAACATAAATAAAATAGCCACTTTAAGAAATAGCCGTGGCGGGGATAATCCTAATTTAGTGCAGGTGGCAAGGGATTGTGAGCGTTTTGGAGCCGAGGGTATTACAGTGCACCCAAGACCCGATGAAAGGCATATTCGCTACCAAGATGTTTATGATTTAAGCGCTATTTTAAGCACAGAGTTTAACATAGAAGGTAATCCCAAAGAAAGTAAGTTTGTGGAATTGGTTTTAGCCAACAAACCTCATCAAGTAACCTTAGTTCCAGACACCTTGGGGCAATTAACCAGCGACCATGGTTGGGACACTATTCAAGAACAATCTTATTTAAAAGAAATCATTGGAGTATTTAAAAAAGCAGGCATACGCGTATCCATTTTTGTAGACCCCAATGAAAAAATGGTAGAAGCCGCTGCAAGTACTGGAACAGACCGTATAGAATTATACACTGAAATGTATGCAAAACAGTTTGCAGTAGGAAATAAAGAAAAAGCCATTGAGCCCTATATCAGTGCAGCAGCTCTTGCAAAAAAAATAGGACTTGGTATTAACGCAGGCCATGATTTAGACAGATTCAACTTACCTTATTTAATACAATCTATTCCAAGTATTGATGAAGTCAGTATTGGACATGCTTTAATTAGTGATGCCCTTTATTTAGGTTTAGAAAATACTATTCAATTGTATAAAAGAGCGCTTGTAAATAATTCATAGTAATTGTTCGTAATTATAAAAATAACTTTTTACAAA
>JBEGKS010000009.1:0-11658 GCA_041183945.1 Bacteroidota bacterium
AGGCCGTTGAATCGGCCATCCCAACTGTCTGTTATTCTATTTGTTTGGAATACAATTTTTCCAAATCGATTGAATATTCTTAAAAAATTAAAGGTTTTAAGGCCAGCACCATATTCAATTTTTAAAAAGTCATTCAGATTGTCTCTATTAGGTGTAAATGCTTTAGGTATAGATACTACCACTAAATCTGAAACGTCCATTTTATATATATCTTCTACCTTACAAGCCGTTAATACTTCAGTTCTTGTCAAAGTATAATTAATAGACTTATTACTTCTAAATAAAGGATGTTCAATGGAAGCATTACTTAAGTAAGTGGATGGATACCATTCAAACTGAGTATAGCCTGGATCTTTTCTTAAGGGAGTAAGAACGGTATCGATATCTGCTAAAACAAACAAAGTAAAAGTGGAAGGCAAAATAGGTGAAACTACTTTCACCGAATCTCCTTGTAAAAATTGTTCATATTTAGGACAATAGTCATTCGTGATAGCTAATTTTACAATATAGGAACCAGTGGCAGCATAAGAATGATTAATTGCTTTTGCTTTATCAAATATTTTGGTATCTCCAAAATCCCACTTAAAATAAATATTCTTAGCATCATTAGCATTTGTATTCAATGCCAAAGGGGTGTTAATACAAATAGTAGGGTTATAACTTAGTGTATATTTAGGAATGACTAATTTCCTTATATAAATAGGATCTGATAATAATGAATTACACTGCCCGTCATTTACTTTTAATTTATAGACTCCTTCAGTCATAGTAGAGAATGTATCTATCTTACTTGCATATAATATCGCATCATTTAGCATCCAATTAAACAAATAGTTTCCTTCCCCTTTCAAGGTAACAGGATCTTCATTGCATATAACAGTATCCTTTGCTTTTAATATAGCCGTTGGAATTGATTTAACTTCTAGTAATTTCAAATTATCATAATCATAAGTACATTGTTTAATATCTTTTGCAGTAACAGCAATTTTTACATTTCCAGCGTTTACCCCATTTAAAACATTAGTATTAAAAACAGCAGCAGCATTATCAGTTTTCCATTGATAAGAAAAAGGGCCTATACCTCCTTGCATTGACGCCCTGAAGGAGAGTGTATCAAACATACAAGCATAGTCTTTATTGGAAGAGATTGATATTCCAGTAGGTGGTGGAACAATGACAATTGAGGTTGCTGTATCATCTGCACAAATTCCTCCTGAATACGCCATGATCTTTATAGTAAAATTCATTTTCCCAGGGTATTCAAAGTTTTTATATAAATGCTTGTAGGATTTATCAAAACTTGGATTTTGATCTACAGTTGTATCAGCTATATTCCTATCATAATCCCAAAATATAATCATCTTACCAATACTACCTATATCAATGGTAGATTTATTTATTATCTCCACTTCTTTATTTGAACATAAAGCTGTGTCATTTAAAACTTTAAAATTAGCATTGGGGAAAGTACCATTTACTGTAAACTTAACAGCATTAGAGGCAACGCATCCAGCCAAACTTGTAACTTTTAATGAAACAGTATAATCGCCCGTATTAACATATCTATGTTTAGGGTTCTGAATAGTATCAGTATTAGAACTAGCCGTATTGGAGGCATCTCCAAAATTCCACTTATACCTGAAATTATTAGATAAATCTGCAATTTTAGTAGTATCCTTAAATTGTGCAAAGGGGTCTAATAAACAAACTTCAGGTAAGATAAATCCTACTTGAGGTATTGGATTATTTTTTATGATTTGGCTTTGTTTGGCAATACAGCCGTTTTCTGTAATAACCGCTAATGACACTGTATAATTTCTTAATGAATCAAAGGAGTGTACAACCGATTTTTTTGAAATATCTATGGTATCTACTGAGGAATAGTCACCAAAATTCCAAGCTAACTGTTTTAATACAGCAGCCCCTCTGGCAGTGGAGGAATCGGTAAAAGTTATTTCTTGATTCTGACACTTGAAGGCCGAAGTTCCAAAAATTACTTTTGGAAGACTATCAATTAAAATCTCTTTTGAAATGGTATCACTTATACAGCCTACATCATTTATAACAAAATAATTAATAATATATTTTCCCGCCCTATTGGGCAAAAATTTAAAAATTTTAGCATTCCCTTGGACGCCCCCTTCCACCTTCCAAATAAAAGAACTTAAGTTTCTATCTTCCGAGGCTAATAAAGTGTTATCATTTAATGTGACTGAGTCTGAAATACAGTGTGAAGTAATAATCTTATTATCTACCTTAGGAGCACTAGTCACCAACAAATCAAAATTTAATAATTGCTCCCCACTACATCCATCTGCTGTTGGATTATTTACAACGATTTCAATATTGTAAGTGCCCACTGAATCGTATTTGAGCTTCGCTTTTAAAGTAAATTTAAATATTAACTTGCCAGTAACTGATATATAGGAGGAATCGGCTACAGGAGCATAATCAAAAATGGTATCATATTTAGGGACAACCCATTTTAAGGATAAGGGCATATAAGGTAAAGTAATGGATGGTGTAAAAACAGTACCCTTACAAGTAATAGGAAGTTGAACCGTTGCATACTTATTCTCCACAGTCAACTGCTGGTTCAAATCTTTAACATTAGCCCCTGCATTGTATCCATAAGACTCAACATTTCCAAACCCATAAGCAATAGCATTAAAACCAGAGTCTGAAGAAATGGTATGTGAACCTGTGGTTAATGATGGTTGAAAATATAAATAATTGGTATCTGCAGGATGTACAACGGCTCCTGTTAAAACAACACCATCAATTTTTAACGTGCTGGCTCCGTTTTTGGGTATTACAATATTTACATAATGGGCGTAGATAGCTGCATTGCCTGTTGAATTAATGGTAACCTTATCAATAGTTTGTTCAATAGGGCTTAGGTAAATCATCTCAGGATCTCCATTACTAGTAACAACTTGACCTGTATTACTTAGAGGTTGTCCTGTTATACTGAAACCAAGGTTAAAACAACTTGAAGTAGTGGTGATATATTGAGCAACCATTATAGGCAAATCTGATACAATTGAATTAGCGGTACTACTTGTAAATTCATAATAAAAATTATTAATTAAACTTGTATTAGCAAGTACCAATCCATTTACTTTCACAACTGTTTTAGGATCACTAACTGCAATACGATAAAAGTTATTAGGCATTTTATTTGTAGGAACCGTTAAATATTTTCTACCCCAAGCATTCGAAGGAAATGCTTGTTGAATATAATTATCTGCACTACCTGCCCCACCAGTACTACAGTTTAAGCTTAATTTTCCCGAGCCAGAAAAAACGGCAATTTTTTTACAAGCACTTGTCGCTGTAGCCACCGACCTAATTCTTGTGCCTGTTAGATCCTCCCCTTTATAAGGATTCGTAGTGCTAGTTACTTTACCAAAAATATTATATACCTCTCCCTTATTTAATAAAACTCGAATAGTGTCTCCTTTAAGATTATTGAAAGTATTAGCACTAGGTATAATTTCAATATTAGTATTATCTTCTGTAGCAATAACATAAGAGTAACAATATGAGTTTGCACTATTTGAAACTTGTGTGAAGTTGATAGAATAATAATCACGCGCTAATGTGGTAACTGGAAATAATAAACTGGCGCCAGAAATACTCCCATTATAAATATGCGCATAGGCAATAATATTTGCATCAGCCACAACATGAATTCCTTTTATGGATTTTCCTTCTTTGGTAAGTCTAGCATCTTCAGCTCCATATTTAGGCAAGGTATCAGAAACAGTTACTTTATTGGCTGTTACTTGATAGGTTCTTTTCCAAACTGGTGAAGTATTGGGTATTTCAACTGTAACGGTTGCATTGCGATCCGAGGTAAAATATAAAACCATATTTTGAGTACCCCCTGTGATTGTATCCTCTATACCTCTTGCATTATACATATTCACATGACTTCCATATCCCACCCAAAATTCTTTTCCTTTATTGGAAAAATCTTGACTAAACCCCGAAATGGATTTCGTAACAATAATAAGTATTAAAATAAATTTATATACGAAATAACGCATTCATTGAGGTTGAATATGCTAAAATATATAAAAAATATGATTTTGTTCTTATCTGTCAATGCTATATATTTAATATTAAACTTAAAAATATATTAATTGAAAATTGCTATTATCTCTGTAGGCAAGGCCCATGAATCTTATATCAAAGAAGGGGTGCTTAATTTTACACAAAGAATAAGCCATTACTACCCTGTCGACTGGCTATTAATAGCACCTGCAAAAGCCACTGAACCTGGCCAGATTAAAAAAGCAGAGGCGCAATCAATTCTAAAGGCCCTTCAACCAAACGATATACTTATATTATTAGACGAGACAGGGAAAATGTTAAGCTCACCAGGTCTAGCAAAATTAATACAACAGAAAGCCAATCAAAGTGCACAAAAAATTGTGTTTTTAATTGGGGGTGCTTATGGAGTTGATGAAGAAATTAAAAAGCGCGCACAGTTTACTTGGTCTTTATCTGAATTAGTATTTCCGCATATGTTAGTTCGTTTAATATTAGCTGAGCAAGTTTACCGTGCTTGTAGTATCTTGGCCAATGAAAAATACCATCATCAATAATTTGATTAATTTATTCCAATGAGCATTACTTTATATATCACTATTATTACTGTAGCTGTTTCTATTTTAGCCATGTATAATCACGCTTTAATGGATAAACTTATTTTTCATCCCTATTCAGTACATAATAATAATGAATGGTACCGATTTTTTACTTGTGGCTTAGTGCATGCCGACTTTATGCACCTTGCTTTTAATATGTTCTCCTTTTATATGTTTGGGGATTATATAGAAAGGTATTTTGCCATGATCTTTGGCAGGTCAGGTTCATCCATGTATATCATATTGTATGTTTCTTCACTACTTGTATGTTTAATACCCACTTACCTTAATCATTACAAACAATATAATTATAATAGCCTAGGGGCTTCTGGTGCTGTATCGGCCATTGTATTTGTAGGTATTTTCTTACAGCCCACTATGCAAATTGGATTTTTTATTATACCTCCAATTATTCCTGGATTTATATTCGGCCCTATCTACTTAGGATTAACAGCCTATTTATCAAAAACTGGTCAAGGAGGTATTAACCATAGTGCACACTTATGGGGATCCCTTTATGGAGTGGTGTTTTTAATTATTACCAGTTATTTTATGGCGAATTTTAATGTACTTAGTTCATTTGTAGAACAAATTAGTGCTTATCTGTCCAGGTAATTACTAATACATTTTTAGTTTGGTCTGTTATTTTAAAACGATCATCTATCCTATAACCCACTACCCAAATTAGTTTATCTCCCATGGTAAGCACAGCTGTTTTTTGTTTAGCGGCAGGACTGAGTTTCAAACCTCCTAAAAAATGATTTAATTTTTTCTTTTTACGAAGACCTAGTGGATTAAAATAATCAGTTGGTTGCCAGGTTCTAAAAAGTAATGGCCATTCTAATTTATCAGCGTCAAGGTATGCGTAGTTCGATTCTTTTTTAATATCCCCCAACTTCAATGCTGCTTTCATCTCAAAATGTAAAACACCCTCATTTACTTGCAAGTCACCATCTGCCACATGAATTACAATATGCTCCTTCTCGGTATTGTTGTCAATAATTTGAATAGCCTCATTGAATTTAATAAAGCGGTACGAAGGCGTTGCAATATAGGCTCCATTATTTGCAACTAATAATTTATGTACTTCGCTAATTTGCTGTGGTTTAAACCCATAATTTTTAATAAGCCCCCAGGTATAGGTAAAATTATGATTTACTTTTTTCCAATGCTTCACGGGAATGGTCAAAATGCCTTTTTGCACCCTTAGGCCTTTTTTCCAAAAATCAGCCACGGTAGTCTCTACAATAGTTTCCGATTCTTTTAATCTTTGAATGGTATCAAGCACATTCTGGGTCATATTGGGTATGACTTCTTGAATAGTAGGTACAATTTTATGTCTAAATAAATTACGGGTATAGTCGTCCTTTGTATTCGAACTGTCTTCAACAAAATCTAAACCATTAGTTTTAGCAAATTCAATAATGGCTTCTTTAGAAAAATGAAGCAAGGGCCTTGCTATAGACAAGGCATCTTCTCTTCTTTCAGGAATACCTGTTAAACCATGTAAACCAGTACCTCTTGCAAGTTGCATAAATACTGTTTCTACCTGGTCATCGGCATGATGCGCAGTGAGTAAAACCTTTTTGGTATTTGCTTGATCTGATAGCAAAGTGCTAAACCAAGCATACCTCATTTCTCTAGCCGCTTCTTGAATACCCATCTTATAGGTCTGGGCATAGGCAGCCGTTTCAAATTTATTAAGGGCTAAAGGAATGGAATATTTTTCAGCAAAGGCTTTTACAAAATTCTCATCTCTTGTACTCTCTTCCCCTCTTAATTGAAAATTCGCATGGGCCATACTTATACAAGCACCCGCCTTATGCATAAGATAAGCAAGTACAATGCTGTCTACCCCGCCACTCACCCCTATTATAAAGGTTGATTTCTTTAAGCTAAGCGCTGGAAAAATCTTTTCCCAATTTCGTGTAAAGTTTTCGAGCGTTAACATTCAATGAATTGATTGATTATTTTTTTTGCTCTTTGGCCCAAGCATCTTTAAGCGTTACTGTTCTATTAAAAACAAGGGCGTCTTTAGTACTCGTAATATCTTGGTAGAAATACCCTTTTCTTAAAAATTGAAAACGCATATCCAATGCATCATTTTTTAAAGCAGGTTCTGCCCAGCCATGGGTCTTCGTTAAAGATTGTTCGTTAATATAGTCTTTAAAATCCCCTTCTGCACTCGCTACATCTTCTACTTTAAATAAGCGGTCGTATTCATTCAATTCTACTGGCAAAGCATGCTTGGCCGATACCCAATGAAGGGTTCCTTTCACATGAATACCTGAAGTATCTGAACCACTTTTACTTTCTGGAACATAGCTTGCATATACCGTTTGAACTTGACCCGATGCATCTTTTTCAAAACTGTCACACTTTACAATATAGGCACTCTTTAAACGCACCATTAAACCTGGGCCCAGTCTAAAGTATTTTTTAGTAGGCTCTTCCATGAAATCGTCTCTTTGAATATATAATTCATTACTAAAAGGAATTTCTCTTACACCTCCTTCAGGATCCTCTGGATTATTTTCAGAATGAAGTATTTCCTCTCCTTTATCATAATTTGTAATCACTAATTTAATAGGATCGGTTACTACCATTCTTCTTTGTGCAATTTTATTTAAATGCTCTCTTACACAAAATTCTAATAAACTAAAATCAATTATGTTTTCTCTTTTAGCAATACCTATTCTATCACAAAAATCTCTGATACTTTCTGGGGTATAGCCTCTTCGACGCATACCACTAATGGTAGGCATACGAGGGTCATCCCAACTAGATACATGGCCTTCTTGAACCAACTGCAATAATTTTCTTTTACTTAAAATAGTATACGTAATATTTAATCGAGAAAATTCATATTGTTTGGAAGGATAAATACCTAAATTTTCAATACCCCAATCGTACAAGGCTCTGTGAGGAATAAATTCCAAAGTACAAATAGAATGGGTAATTTTTTCAATAGCATCACTTTGTCCATGGGCGAAATCGTACATAGGATAAATACACCATTTATCTCCCGTACGGTGATGATGTGCTTTTTTAATACGGTATAAAATAGGATCTCTTAAAAGCATATTGGGATTCGCTAAATCTATCTTAGCTCTTAAGACTTTGGCTCCATCTGCATATTTACCCGCCTTCATATTAGTAAATAATTCCAAATTCTCTGCAATGGATCTATTTCTATATTCATTGCCTGTACCTGCTGCAGTAGGTGTTCCTTTTTGTAAAGCAATTTCTTCTGGACTACTATCATCAACATAGGCCAAGCCTTTCTCAATTAATTGAACTGCAAAACCATAAAGGGTATCAAAATAATCCGATGCATAACATTCCTTCACCCAATTAAAGCCCAACCATTTTAAGTCGGCCTTAATACTATCTACATATTCTGTTTCTTCAGTGGTTGGATTAGTATCATCGAATCTTAGATTCGTGCCTCCTCCAAAATGAGCAGCCAAACCAAAGTTTAAACAAATACTTTTAGCATGTCCAATATGTAAATAGCCATTGGGTTCTGGTGGAAATCGGGTTAAAATTTGGTCGTACTTACCCGAGGCCAGATCCTGGGATATAATTTCTTCAATAAAATTTAGATTCTTTTCCTCGCTCATGATGGTTCTTAGTATGGGGTAAAGATACAAAAACCTACCCCAAAAACCTACCCCAATGCTTAACCCTTGTAGCCGTAAAGCTTTTGTAATTCTAAGACAATTTTTTCGATGTCTTTATCCTCGCCCTGGGGTTCATATTGTTGCTTTAAACTGCTTCCAAAAACAAAGGCTACTGTTTGCCAAAAACCGGCATTAAAGCCCCCTTTATATTCTTTAATTATATCATAACAGTTATTCCCTGTTTCTCTGTTAATTAATTTCATGAGCACTTTGCCTTGATACACCGATAAACTAGTTACTTTATCGCCAAAGTCTCTTTTCATTTCCTTTTCTCTAGACTTGATAATTTTTTTTCTTTGTCCTTCATCGCTAATACCTGCCAATTGATTATTTACTTCGTTAATTAATTTACTAGCCGTTTTTGCATAAGGATAAGTTACATAGACAGCATTGCGAAGTCTTGTCCAATTTCTCCAATAATTTTTCCAGCGAGCAGATTGTATAGCAGTCACTTCTACTGTGGGCAACCAAGATTGTGGGATAGTATCTCCTTCTGGTGTAATAAAAGCTTCCAATCTAATATTGTCTCTAATGCCAGCTTTAATAGTATCATTAGAACTAGTTGGATTAGGGATGACTTGTGCATTAGACTTTAAACTAGTAAAGCCAGCCAAACCAATAAACATAATATAAGCAAAGCCTTTTTTCATATAACTATCTGAAATATTCCTATTTCTATAATTTTAATACACTAATCTATGAAAAGTAACCTTTAGAAACTTTAAATTTCTTGAATTTACTTTTCTTTTAACTTACTTACCCTACTCCATGTAGCCACACCAAAGCCAAAAGTCATAATAATGACCCCTAACCATAATAAATTAATGAAAGGAAATTCATAGGCCTTTAAGGTTATCAAATTGGTTAAGGCTGCCGATTCTTTCACCCCAATTTCTAAAGTTCCTTTTTGTTGGTCTATGACTTTATTAAAACTTAGTACTAAATTTTGTGCTTTTACAGTATCTACATTAGACTGCAAGTTCATGCCTTCTAAGACAATCCCAGGACTAGCCGTATACTTTAAACCTTCTTTAGAAGTAATGGCTAATTGTAAAATTAATTCATTGGTACCTGCAGGTCGGTTGGCATTTGGATTGACTAATACTTTTTCTAATTTAATATAACCATTGCTATAAAAAATAGAATCACCCAGTGCTATTTGATGAGGTTTGAAACTTGTAGTATCCTCTTTTGAATTGTCCTGAAAAGAAGTCACATACACGAAAATATCTTTGTTCCAATAATGTTTAGAAGAAGGATTTGCTGAGAACCCTTCCATGCCTTTATTATTTTTCAATACATCAGGATATAAGAAAAAGGTTTCTTCTGTTTTCTTTTCTTTGAATTGAAGTTCAAAAAATCTTTTATCTAATACATCAAATGTATCACGCACATAAGTAACCATGAACTTACCCATATCAGTGGCAATACCTTCAAATAATGTAATATTTTCTCTAGGGTTGCCTGCTGGGCTTTTTCCAGATTCAACACGAAGTGGACTAATACCAGTAGTGTTCCAGCTTAATACTGTTTTATTAGAAGAAGAAATTAATATACCCAATAAAACCATTCCAAAACCTATATGGCCAATAGAAGAGCCTGCGGATTTTAATTTTGCTTTTTGCATGGTCAGCCAAAAGAAAATATTGGCAACAATGGCATAAATAGCAGCAAACATGGCCACATAAATAGCCCCTTCAAATCCAATGCCTTTTTCTTTAAAAGCAACACCTACAAAAATATACACTAACGCAGTAATGGCAATAGTCACTAGTAAAGGCATTTTAAGTTTCTGTACTAAAAAGTCCTTGGGTGTTCCTTTGAATTTTAAGAATTGTCCTACTGCTGTTAATAAACCAATAATAATGGCAACAAATACTTGCACTTGATTATGCGCAAAGGCAGCATCTTCTGGAGGCGCAATTTTTGTTCCAAATAATTTATTATACACAGGAATAGAGGTAATAGATATAATCACTACTGCCGATAAAAATAAAATAAGCGATCCTATTAACATCCAGAACTCTCTACTATCAATAGCTTCTTCTTTTTGCGGCTCGGCCATATACTTAAACCTTGCAAAGAATAAAACAAAATAAGGTATCACGAAAATTAATAAGAAACCTAAGAGTTGCGCATTCATACCTAAGTCGGTAAAGGCGTGCACTGAAGTGTCCCCTAAAATGCCGCTTCTAGTTAAAAAAGTAGAATACAAGACTAATAAGAAACTAATGCCAAAAAATAAATAAGTCAATTTTAAACTAGACCCTGTTTTTCTATAAATAATACAAGCATGAATAGCCGATACCAAGGTTAACCAAGGAACTAATGATGCATTCTCTACCGGATCCCAAGCCCAATAACCTCCGAAGGTTAAACTCTCGTAAGCCCAGGCAGCTCCCATCATAATACCTAGTCCCAATATACCCGCAGAAAAAGTTGCCCAAGGCGAACTATCATCCATCCAATCATGTTTCTTTTTAATTAAGCCTGCTACTGCAAAACCAAAAGGAATAGTGGTAGAAGCAAAACCTAAAAATAAAATAGGAGGATGAATTACCATCCAATAATTCTGTAATAAAGTATTTAAACCAGTGCCGTCTTTTATTAAATGTAAATAATCGGGTCTTGATAAAATAGGCCAGTTCATTTCTTCTCTTAATAATAAAAAGGGACTGCTTCCCAATTTCATATCAAAAATATACAAGCCCACTATCATAGTGGCTAAACAAAATTGTACAAAGTTTAATACCATCATTACACCATAAACATTTTCACCCCATTTCTTTTTTGTAGCTAATAGAACTAAACCTAAAACGCAGTGCCAAAAACTCCATAATAAAAAGCTTCCTTCCTGCCCTTCCCAAAAGCAACTCAATAAATATTCAAAAGGCAGGTTTTTGTCGCTATGCATGTAAGCATACTTGTACTCAAACAAATGATTTGAAATAATGTAAAATAAAACCACAAAACAAGAAGCTACCGACACTGATTCAATAATAAAAGCAATCTTGGCTAATTTTTCCCACTGCGCTTGTAAACTTATTTCTTTAGAGAAAAATGCTTTCGCAAAAGAATAAGTAGCTACTAAAGAAGCGACTAAAGAAAGTATGGTTAAAAAATATCCTATTTGACCAGGAAATAGATGCTCGTCAAGAAACTTTGTAGTATTCATTTACCTAATTGTATTTTTTTTAATTGCTAATGGTAACCGGTTGGTCTTTCATTGCATTGGGATTGTCCTTGTATTTAGAAGGACATTTCATCACTATTGCAGAACATTCAAAAACATCTCCTTGTACTTTTCCTTTCAACACCAA